>CAIPTO010000047.1 GCA_903867985.1 uncultured Elusimicrobia bacterium
GATGACGGTCTGCTGCGGGCAATTTTTATTTGCGCAGATCACATAGCCGTCTATTTTTTTGAGTTCTTTTTCCACTTTCTCCGCGGGCCAGCCGATGGATGCCATCTTGCCCGGGTCTTTAACTTTTACGGTGGACATTTCCTTGGCCCGGCTGGTGACGGCGCGCAGCCCGTTTTCCAGCGTGAAAACTCCGGCCGCGGTGGCGGCGGCGTACTCGCCCAGGCTGTGGCCTATAACCATGTCCGGCTTTATGCCGAATGATGTCAGCAGGCGGAACATGGCCATGTCCGCCGTCATCATGGCCGGTTGGGTCATCTGGGTCTGCTTTATGGCGTTTTCGCGCTTTTCAAGCTCTTCTTTTGATTCACCTGGTTTCGACCAGAGCGTGTCGGTGAGATTTACGCCTATCATCTTTTCAAGTATGCGGTCGGCTTCATCGAAGGTGGACTGCACCACTTCGTATTTGGCGGCCAGATCGCGCATCATGTCCACATATTGCGAACCTTGTCCGGGAAACAGAAAACCGATTTTAGCGTCGTGTGTCTTGCGCCTGAAGGTGTAGACGCCCTTAAGCCTGAAGTTTAACGGCGGGGTGTCCCAGGTCTCAGGTTTGGCGTTGGCGTTAAGGAAATCTATTTTCTCGCGGAGGTCGGCCGGGGTCTTGGCAACTATGGAAACCCCCCACTCCCTCTGCGGTTCGGCGTTCATCCGGGCGGCGAAAAGCGACATCGGATAGGTCTCGGGCAAGTTCAGGAAGGCGGACCCCGCGAGCGCTTTGGCCTCGGCCATAACGGCTTGTGGCGTTGAAGCGGTGAAAGTGACGGCCTCGCCCTGCAGAGCGGAGAACGGCGTTTTCGGATTCTCTGCCGGAGGATTGGAGGATTGGAGGACTGGAGGATTAGCCACGGCAGAAACTGCCGCGCTATCTTGCAGCCGCGCTGTCTTGCTGTCGTACGGTCTTGCAGCCGTGCTATCCGGCTGTCCGGCATACTCTTCCATGGTCACATGGAAATTGGTTCCGCCGAAGCCGAAGGATGATACGTTCGCTCTTCTTATGCCGCCGGTTTTCCAGGGCTCAGCCTTGGTTATCACTTTAAAAAGATTCAGGTCTATGGCGGGATTGGGCCTGTCGCAATTAATAGAGGTGGGAAGAGTCTTATGGTGCAGGGCTAAAGCCGTTTTTACAAGGCTGACGGCGCCGGCGGCCGCCTTGGCGTGGCCTATCTGGGATTTGACCGAGGTGAGTCCGAGTTTCCTGCCGCTTTTTATATGGGGTCCGAAGATGTCCTTAAGCGCTTCCACTTCCGCGGCGTCTCCGACTTTGGTGGCCGTGCCGTGGGCTTCAACAAAATCCACTTCCCCGGGACCGTAATCCACCTGCGCGAATGCGTTTTCTATGGCCATTTTCTGGCCCTTAGGATTGGGGGCCGTGATGCCCTTCCCCTTTCCATCCGAAGACGCTCCAACGGAATTTATCAGCGCGTAGATCTTGTCTCCGTCCCGTACAGCGTCCGAATATCTCTTCAATATGTACACCGCAACGGCTTCGGCCATGACGAACCCGTTTGCCCGCTCGTCGAAAGACCACGATCCGTCAGCAGAAAGCGCGCCTATCTTGCAAAACTTGACGAAAGCGGGCGCGGACATCATCTCGTCCGCGCCGCCGGTTACCGCCATGTCGAATTTACCTGAGCGCAGGCCCAGTACCGCGTAGTCCAGGGCCGCCAGTGAGGAGGCGCAGGCCGCGTCCATGGTCATGTTGGGGCCTTTGAGATTAAAAACGTTGGCTATCCGGCCGGCGGTGACATTGGACAACTCGCCGGGCATGGTATCTTCGGTGATCTTCAGGATATTCTGGTCTATCTGCCCCTCGTATTCCTCTAAGAGGGCTTTCTGCTGGGCCGGTGTGAGTCCGGAATATGTGCTGGTCTTTTTCAGGAGGTCTTCATTGTAGAACTTATAGACGCGCAGGTCGGTCAACTCTTTGCGCATGGCGCCCATGGCGTTGCCTATAACCACCGCGGCTTTCGCCGGGTCGAAAGCTTTTTTATCGTAACCGGAGTCCTCAAAAGCCATGCGGACAGCTTCTATCGTGATCTGCTGCAGGCGCGAGATCTGTACGGCGGTCTGGGGCGGGATCTTGTACTTTATGGGATTAAAAGTGAAGTCCTTTATGAAGCCACCGATCTTTGAATATGTCTTGTCAGCTGCCTTATGATCTTCAGAGTAGTAGAGCCGCCAGTCCCAGCGGTCCTTGGGGACCTCGCTGATGCAGTTCTTCCCGGAAATTACATTTGCCCAAAATTGGTCTTTATCGGCGGCTTCGGGTGCTATTATGCCGATCCCGACTATGGCTATTTTTTCGTTATTCATCTCAGTTGCCTCGCTAATGGATAGTTTTTATGAAAAATTAAGGCCTTTTAAGGGCCAATAGGTCCGGATAAGGTGCCTATAAGTATTGGAAAAGCTTAGTTTGGTCGTTTGATGGGCATAGAGCCCCGTTACGACACCCGCGCAAGAAATGAGCCGGATAATGAATGTAGATAGGATCGCATAAATTGATTATATTAAAAAACGGCGGACAGCACAATCTTGTATGACCGGGGGTTGGGATGAAAAGCCGGCAATTTGGCAAATTGGGCGTATTTGCCATGCTTACGTGCGCTAAAAGGTAATATATAATTAATGACGTCTTTGGCGCTTCGTCTTCACCGCTTCTTGCTGATTTTTTGCTAAAATCAATTATCTTAACCGGACAGGCGGAGGGCTTTCTGATGGATGTTCTTGCTTTGAGCAGGCTGCAGTTCGCGGCTACAGCCATGTTTCATTTTTTATTCGTGCCTTTAACGCTCGGTCTTTGCATCCTGGTGGCCTGGATGGAGACCGTTTATGTCCGTACCGGCGACGCGGACCATCTGCGGATGACCAGGTTTTGGGGCAAGCTCTTCCTGATAAATTTCGCCCTGGGGGTGGTCACCGGCCTCACTCTTGAATTCCAATTTGGCACTAACTGGGCGCGGTACGCCCGCTATGTGGGTGATGTTTTCGGCGCTCCCCTGGCCATAGAGGCCACGGTAGCTTTTTTTCTTGAATCCACTTTTCTGGCTGTCTGGATTTTTGGCTGGGAAAGGCTTTCAAGGCGCGCGCACGCTTCAGCAATGTGGCTGGTCTCCCTTGGTGTCAATATGTCGGCCCTTTGGATAATTCTAGCTAACGGCTGGATGCAGCATCCTGTAGGCTATATTATATCCAACGGCCGGGCCGAGATGGTCGATTTCGCGGCGCTCGTTCTGAATTACCACGCCTGGCTCCAATTTTTTCATACCATTCTAGCGGGTTATGTGACGGCAGGCTTCTTTGTTATGGGGGTGTCGGCTTGGCACCTGCTGAAAAAGAAAGAAACAGTTCTCTTCCTGAAGTCTTTCAGGCTGGCCGCGCTGTTCAGTCTGGCAAGTTCTCTGGCCCTCTTTGCCGTCGGGGATTTGAGCGGAGTTTCCGTGGCCAGACTTCAGCCCGCTAAATTTGCCGCTATGGAATCAGTCTGGGAAACCCGCGTGCGTGCTCCATACGTCTTGCTGACCGTTCCCGACCCGGTCAATGAAAGAAACTCCGTAGAATCACTGAAGATCCCGTATATGCTCAGTTTCATGGCTTTTCACCGGCCTGACGCGGAAGTTAAGGGGCTTAAAAATTTTCCGGCCGCGGATAGGCCTCCGGTCCTGCCGGTCTTTTTAGGCTTCCGGACCATGATCGCTCTGGGAATGTTGTTTATACTTCTTTCCGGCCTTGCTTTTTATTTTTCAAAAAGGGAATTTCTGGAGGCTCGGCCATGGTTTCTGAGGTTGTTGGTTTGGGCCATTCCCCTGCCGTATTTGGCCACGCAGGCCGGATGGCTGGTTACGGAGATGGGACGGCAGCCCTGGCTGGTCTACGGTCTTATGCGCACCTCCGAGGGCGTTTCCGAATCCGTTTCCTCCGCGCAGGTCTGGGGCAGTCTGGCATGTCTTATAGTTTTTTACGCGGTACTGGGCGCTTTGGATATCTATCTGCTCGCGAAGTTCGCCCGCAAGGGACCGGAGGCGGCGTAGCCGCGGGGAGTCGTCTTTTATGGATTACGTTAAATTGTGGTTCGGTCTTTGGGGCGTGTTGTGGGCTGTATATTTTGCCTTGGATGGTTTTGATCTGGGCGTGGGTATGATCGGCGGTTTTGTTTCCCGCGGAGACGAAGAAAAGCGCAGTGTGCTTTCCTCTATAGGGCCTTTTTGGGATGGAAATGAGGTTTGGCTTGTGACCGCAGGCGGGGTAACTTTCGCCGCGTTTCCCGGCGCCTACGCCAGTATGTTCAGCTGGTTTTACTCCGCTATGTTCCTGGCGCTTTTCGGCCTGATATTGCGAGGCGTAACGCTTGAGTTCAGGGGCAAGGTTTCCGGTCCCGTCCTGAGAAAAATACTGGACGCCGGCTTCGTTGCCGGCAGTTTTGTTCCAGCTCTTATTTTCGGCGTAGCTTTCGGAAATATTTTCAGGGGTCTGCCTGTGGGGGCTTTGGGTTATGAAGGTAATTTTCTGAGTCTGCTTAACCCCTACGGCCTGCTGACCGGGGTTTTGTTCGTAGTTTTCTTCGCAACTCACGGCGCACTTTGGATATCTTTCAAGGTTTCCGGGCCGCCTTCAGCACGGGCGTTCGCTCTGGCTAAAAAGCTCTGGGTCGCAACGGGTGTCCTTGTTGCGGCTTTCTTTATTGTCACCGCTTTTGATACCGGGCTTTATACAAATTATATAGGGTGTAAATACCTGTTCGCGGTCCCCTTGATTTGCGCCGCCTCTTTCGCCGCGGCCAGGTTCCTTGCCGCTAAACGCCCGGATATGGCGTTCTTCAGCTCAATGGTTTCCATAGCATCCCTGGTCTGCACCGGCTTCATCGGCATCTACCCGAACCTTCTGCCCTCGCGCGTGGACCCCGCCTATAGTTTAACTATTTACAATGCCGCTTCCGGCCCGTACACTCTAAGAATAATGGCTTTGGTGACAGCTATATTCCTGCCGATGGTCATAGCCTATCAGTTCTGGGTGTATCGCCTGTTCCGGCTTCCGCTTACCGCTGAAGAGCTTAAAAAAAGCGGACTCTACTGAGCGGAGCGTAAAATCTGTAAAGTTGTATGGCTTTGCGATTTTATATTACTATATACCCTGTTATTAAGGAGGTTTATGAAAGTTAAATTCTGGGGCGCCAGAGGAAGTGTTCCGGTTTCCGGCAGGCAATATAATGTTTACGGCGGCAGTACCGCCTGCGTGGAATTGCGTTCCCAAAAGGACGACCTCATCATTATAGACGCCGGCACCGGAATAAGGACTCTGGGTAAAGAGCTCATAAAAGCCTCCCACAATAATTTCACGATGTTCTTCACTCATTCTCATTGGGACCATGTGATAGGTTTTCCTTTTTTCGCCCCCATATATCGCAAGGGGACTAAGATCCGCATGTTGGGCTGCTCCTTTTCCTCCGACCCCGTGCGGGAGATCGTAGCCAAGACCATGCAGCCCCCGGGTTTCCCGGTTAAATTTTCTGAGATCTCAGCCAAGTTTGAGTTTGCCTCGGTCTGCTCAACCGGCTGGGAGATAGGTCCGATCAGTATCGCTCCCATTGAATTAAGCCATCCCAATCAGGGCATGGGCTACAAGTTTCTGGAGGCTGGACGGACCTTCGTTTTTCTGACCGATAATGAATTGGCTTTTAAACATCCCGGCGGCCGCGACTTTGACGACTATGTCGCTTTTTCACGCGGCGCAGACCTGCTGGTGCACGACGCGGACTACACCGGCGCGGAATATCCAAGGCGCCGGACCTGGGGGCACTCCACTTACCAGCAGGCGGTGGATCTGGCCCTTAAAGCCGGAGTGAAAAGTTTAGGACTTTTTCATCATAATCAGGATCGGACGGACAGGGATATTGAGGAGACGCTGGCCGCGTGCCGCAAACTGATCAAGGCGGCGGGTTCCAAACTTAATTGTTTCGCGGTTAAAGAGGGGCAGGAAGTCAGGCTTTCCTGATCTCGTTAAGGTTCAAAAATTCAGTCGGCAGCGGGACGTAGACAGGTTCGGTGCGTTTGCGTGGTCTTGAAGATAAATTATAAAAGCAGGTGGGTATATCATGAAATTCAATATTTACACGGTCTGGATGGATCCTAACTTTTACATAGCGGCGGTTGTTTTCGCGCTCGCGCTTTTTCTGCTGGTGTTCTCTATAAGAAAGTACCTGGAGATAGAGAATCAGTCCGATTTTGAAAAAACGGATGATGAAGCCGGAGAAGTCCAGGGCGAGCTGCCCATGGCCGGCGGCGGGCAGGAGGTGTTTGATACGGCGTCAACGCGAGTCTCGGCCGAGGCAGTCGCGGAGGATCCCGAACCGGGATCTTTTTCTGAAGCGTCTGACGAACCGGCCGCGGTTCCCCCTCCCGCCGAAGCGGAAACGATATCTATGTCAAGGGCCGAAGAATTTGTTAAGGGTCTTTACGAGCACCTCGCCAGTCTGGACGGGCGCGTAAAAAATATTGAAGCCGATCTGTCAAGGTCCAAGGTCAACCGTGATTTTACCGCGAAGTTCCTGGAGGACATGGTCGCTGATTTTGACTCACTCGACAAAACCAAGATAAAGTCCCGCATTGAATATCTGCTGGCGGACCTTAAAAAATAGCTCCGCCCGGACTTGTGGCGGTGTCATATCAGGCGCTATCTAAAAGTGAATAAAAAAACGTTCTTTTTCTTCCTGGTGTCAGCGCTTTGCGGCTCCGGCGTCTGCGGCGCGGCTTTGTTCCCGCCGAACGCTTTTTCGGATTCGGCGCGCGGTACAACTTCAGCTTCCTTCCTTAAATCCCCGGCTTCCGCGCGTCTTGCCGCGCTGGGTTCAGGCGGCGGCGCGCTCAGGGCGTCGGACGCTTTTTTCTGCAATCCCGCCGGTGTCTCCTACATCCAACCTGGCTCCTCAACCCTTCTGCTCGGCTACGAAAGCCTGCTGGAAGGCGCCGGACGCACCGCTTTCGCGGGGCTTAAGGGAGTAGCAAACGGCGTGCTGGGAATAGGAGCGCTTTATCGATATGAGACCGGGCTTGAAGAATATGACTCCCGCGGCGACTCGGCCGGCGGGTTCGCGGCCTACGACGCGGCTTTGATCGGTTCCTACGGGACGCGGTTCGGCTGGGGCGACGCGGGCCTGGCTTTTAAATACATCCGTTCAAAACTTTATGACCGCTCCGCCGGGACGGCGGCTCTGGACCTGGGAGTGCTGATAAAAGACCGGGAGAACCGCGACGTTGAGTTTGCCGTTTTCGCGCGCAATTTCGGGTTGCCTATGAAACTTGGCTCCATATCGGCGCCGCTGCCTTTTGAACTTGGCGGGGCTTTAAGCTTGCGCTACGCCAAGCAGTTCGTGCTTTTCCTCGACGGGCGCGCGCCGGCGGACCATGCCCCCTACCTTATTATGTCCGGGGAATACGATTTTCGGTTCGCGAGATCATCCGCGTTGTTCCTGCGCTCCGGTTTGAATTTTAAGAACTACGACGATCTGGGAATGATGGGGTCGTTTTCCGCGGGCTTCGGTGTCAAGCTCGGGGATATAGGTTTGGATTACGCTTTTGTGCCCTACGGAGATCTGGGGGTGACGCACCGGTTCACACTGGGCTGGAGTTTCAACCCGGCTCCCGCCGCCACGCTCGACCAGCAGCTTATCGCCTCCCCCCCGGCCAAAAAAATGTAACGCGCTGCAGTGAGCTTCGGGTAGTGAGCCGCAGGAGAGTGAGGTCGTGTCTGCCACCGCTGCAAGTTTGGGGTCCTGCCGGGGTCGGGTCTTTTTTCCCCTGTGAAAAAACCTTTGCTTTGCCCATTCGTAGTTGATGTAAACTTTTTTAAAGTATCGAGCTTCTAAAAGCTGGTAAATATCGACATTATATTCCGTCCTGAAAATGCGGATTGTACCCATTGGGGGGGTCATCTGTGCCGATGCCAGGTCCATCCTGGTACCCACCTGGGGTGGGTAAATTATTACTCGGGTTGGAATTCGGCGCGTCTATAATGTGATTGGCCTCTTTCCAGTGTAAATAATCTGCGGTCCTAATCCCTAATGACGTTTTTAGTTTGTCGTATTTGTTGTATTCCTGAATACCTGAGTAATCATATAAGGCTGGTTTTGCATAATTTTCAAGGGAGGAATCTAGGCTGTAAGTAAGTTCAACAACACCGGCAAGTGACATACTTCCTTTCCTTTGCTGTTTAGTAACAGCAGTTATATATCCGTCGAAAATCAACCAATTCATACTTAGGATTGCAGGGAAATCTTTTTGTGCAGGCCTTTTTCCGCCGTTCACGTAATCCCTAATCGCCAAGTCCAACCGCAGCATTTGTATATGCCTATTCGAATCATAACCCCACGAGCCAGGCTTAGGCGCGATTCCTGCTTTCAGAAGCTCATGATACACATAAACCCCCGTTGACCAGCCATTTAACTCTAAATATAGATGTGCGCTGGTTTTTATCTGGACTCCGCTTCCAATATTTTTAAAATCGACTAGATGTGTTAATTCATGAGCCAAAGTAACAGCTAGGAATGTCGGGTTTGAAGCTAGGAATAAATCCTTGTAATCTTTCAGGTTGTTTAAATATATAGTTTTCTTTTTGCCGCATTCCTCGGGTTGGCAAGCATGAGCATAATCCGGCTCATCTGAAATAGAGCTCAGGGGTGCCCATTTTATCTCGACGCCTTCCGCTTTTAAAAAAGCAACAAGTGACTTTCCGCAACTGGTACTTGAAAGCGTGTTTAGTGCTTTATCTATTATTGTTTTCTCTGTGTCCGCCAGTGCAAGTTCACCAAAAGCTTTAGTATTAATAATTGGTGGTGGTATCCGCGCATTGCTATTCTCGTACTGTGGAGTACCATAAACTAGATTTCCCGACAAAGTGTTCCTGTGCTGAAAGGAATCAGTTTGGACATCATTTGTTTCAGTCGGGATAGCACCATCAAAAACGAAAGAAAGATTTGCGTTGTCCGCGTCAGCTGCGCGCGATAAAGATTCAAAAGCCGGTCCGGTTATAGCCGCCTCAACCGCTATAGAACATAGAAACGATAATCCAAGAATAGGTAATAATAATTTTTTCATCATGCGCCCAATCACTTCTTAAATCTAAATGTTTCTAAAAATTTATTCAAAACACATGCGCTTCTGGCGTCGCGCTCCGGATCGGGATATACTGTACAGGTTCGAAAAGGAGCGAACATCAACTCTCTGTAGGTTGCCTCTGTCGCGTTGTGGCGCACTAAGTTCCTCGCTATAAACACATATCCGCCGGGAGTAATCCCGACCACAAATTTGCAGTGCGGCCGGTCCTCGACTTTACTCCACGCCGATATCAAAATTGCAGAGCCGCCGTTTTTGAAATTGATTTTTTTTAGCTCCTTATCGTAAAACTTATCTGAGTTGGCATGCTCTTTATCAGGTTCACGCAGGACCCATTGCATAAACTCTTCAGAGAAAGCAGGTAGGTCAGTCCGGTCAGATAAAAGGTGGGCCGACAATTCTTGTTTGATTGAAGTCGGTGTTTCTTTACTCCAAACAATATTCAATAGGTTGTCGTCAGAAATAATCAATCCTGCGAACTCACGTATCGGGTTCGTAGCTGAAAAACCAGGATATGAAAAAGAAAACAATTCACCCTTATGTTTGTATTCCTTCTTGGGACAAACTGCAAAGTAATATTTCCAATTATAGTCCAGCCTGCCCCGACCTTTGTAGGCAATGCCGAAATCGAGGTTATATATATAATAAGCCAGTCCACCCATAACAATAGCGGAAAGGATGGCGAGTGCCGATAGCATGATTGCGATTTTTTTCTTGTGCACCAAATCCTCCAACTTCCCTGGGCATACCGGATTAAAGTTCAGTGTTCATGCTTTGATTGCCTGAATTTTGTTGCTTTGCCCCGCCTTTACATTAAATCCGACAAACTACAAGGATACTTAGATTTATACTTTAGCTGGCATTACTCGCATATGTAAGGGTCTTAAGGGCACATGTGTATAGGTCTTTTATCATATATTCCGGCACATTATAGAGCCACACAGCAATTACACCATATATGTAAAATCATGTGTCATGCTTATGGCGGGTAAGTGTTTTCAATTTTGGGGAAGTGCCTGAACTATTTTGTCATAGAAGGGTCAAGTGTTAAATTTTGTGATCCTTAATGGTTTGAATCCCCGGCTTTTCCCTGTGAAAAAACCTTTGCTTTGCCCATTCGCAGGCTGAATTGGCTCTTATGGTACCTGGCTCTGCACGGCTTGCTCTTTCCTTGACGGTATTATTAGAGCAATGATTATCGCGATCGTAAGATCCGGGATCCACACCTCGGCAAGCTGCAATAGAACTACTTCCCAAGGATTGCCAACCAGCAAGTTCATAAGAGGCTGGCGGATCAAATCGCCTTTAAGAAATAAAAAAGAAAAACCCAATAGCAGACCTTTACCTAATCGGGATTGCGCGGGAATGTAATCTCCGATCCAATAGTAAAGAAAGGCTAAGCCGGATACTGGTAGTAATGCCGTTATAAAAGCAAACAGGTTAATGATCGCGGAATATGGGGGCTGAGGGATACTGATCCCCTGCATGGCATGGGTGATCAGGGGGGTCACTGTTTGAAGCAAAAACACATGCAGCGCCATGCCAACGCCGCTGGCTAAAAGTGTCGCCAATATTCCATATTTAATGTTATGAGTTAATACTCGCATATATTCCCTCCAACTATATCCGCTCAGTCCCCGACTTCATTATCGTGCGGTTCCCAAGCTCAAAGTGTTATCAGTTTATTGTTGTTTTTCTGTTTCAGGGTTGACCGGGCTTTTTCTTCCAGGTCCTGCTTCAGGGTTTTCAGGCGCCATCTGTTCTTTTCGGTCGGGTCCAGGGTTGCCGCCGTGGCGGCGTGCGCGGCGGCCTTTTCAGTGTCACCCAGCCGTTCGTGGAGTTCGGAAAGTCTTTCGTGGAAGGCGGAATTAGCAGGGTCGGATTTCAGCCCGCCTTCCATCTCCCTTATTTCTTCCAGCAGGCGGTTTGTAATTTCAGCCGCGCTTCGCCGGTAGGACGCCTCTTTAATTTTTTCGAAGGCCAGCAGGCAGCCCAGCATGAAGAGCTGGATGTAAAGGAACTGCTCTCGGAAGCGGAAGGAGGACACGAAGTTTATTACATAGGATGATATGAAAACTGCCGTGCCGGCCAGCAGAGCGTCGCCGGAGTAATATCCGCCAAGCCGGTAACGTTTTTCCCGCCTTTCAAGTGTGCGGACCACAGCCCAGGTCAGGAAAAGCGAGAAGGCCAGAAAATAAATGACAGCGAGAAGCATGTTTCTACGCCCCTTTGATCGTGCGTTTTATAATCCCGAGCATTTCTTTGTGGATTTTTCCGTTAGTCGCCAGGGTCTGGACGCCGTAGTCGTTGGTTTTTTCCCATGGACGGCCGGAAAAATCGCTCACCTTCCCCCCCGCCTCCTCCACCAGCAGCCCGCCCGCGGCGACGTCCCAGGGCTTAAGGCCGAACTCCCAATACCCGTCCGTTCTGCCGGCGGCCAGCCAGGCCAGGTCCAGCGAAGCGGACCCCATTCTCCTGACATCGTGGGAGATCCGCATGAACTTTAGGAAGAATGAGCAGTAGAAATCGGCTTTTTCCGCGCGATCGTAAGGGAATCCTGTAACAAGGAGCGCGTCGGAAATTTTCGGTATGGCGGAAACTTTCAGGCGCCGGCCGTTCATAAAAGCGCCGTTTCCGCGCCTGGCCAGGAAGAGCTCTTTTCTGAAAGGGTCAAAGACGCCGGAGGCCATGATCCGTCCGCCGGCCAGGAAGCCGATGGAAACTGCCGCGACCGGGAAGGAATGGGCGTAGTTGGTAGTGCCGTCCAGGGGATCTATGATCCAGAGCGGACCCTCACCGCCTCCGTGCATCCCCTCTTCTTCAGCCAGAAAACCGTGGCCGGGGAAGGCTTTTTTTATTACGGCGATGACTTCTTTTTGTGACTTAAGGTCCGCCTCTGTCAGCAGGTTCGCCCGCCCTTTTAATTCGTAACTGACCCGCCCGAAATAACGCGTCATTACTGCGCCTCCGGCCAGGAGGGCTTTTTTAAGTACCTCTATTTCTTCCATAGAAGTTCTCCAGGGCCAGTTTGGCGGCGGCGTATTCGGCAGTGTGTTTAAGCGTTGTAAAAACCAGGCGGACGGAAGCGAATCGTCCGCGCGCTCTGCCGATAAAAGTTTTCCTGAAAAAAGCGTTCTGCATGAGTCCTCCGGTCAGAGCCACTCTGAGCGGCTTCCGGATATTGGCCGTTTGTCGGCCGGCGGCGCGTGATACGGCGCTCGCGCGGGCAATGTGCTTTTTTACCGCGCCGGCCAGCAGGTTTGAAAGATGTTCATGGGCTTGCCGTACCAGTTCGATAGCCGCGATATCGCCGCTCTCCGCGCTGCTTACGGCGATCGCGGCGTAAGCTGCCCTGGCCCGGCGGTCCAGGCCCTTTTTCTTTCCTTTTTTCATTTTCAGAAATCTGTTGCCGATCCACAGACCCGATCCGGGGTCGCCTCCGGCCGGACTGTGCCCGCCTATTTTTTCAAAACGACCGCTCCGTCGCTTCAGAAAGACTACCGAGCCGGTGCCGGCTATCAGCAGGGCGCCGTTCCCGGATCCGTGGGCGGCCAGATAGGCGGCCTGGGCGTCCGAGATCACATCCAACAGGTTGATCTTGCCTTTTAGTTTTTTAAGGAGGAAAAGTTTTTTCCATTTCCTGGTCATCGCGCCGCGCGTAGCTATAATAACCGGGATATGGGGTTCAAGTTTCCATTCTAAGGCTGTCTTTATGATAAGGTCGGGCAGGAGTTTAATGTGTGAACTGGGGTGTGCGGCTCTCTTCAACTCCGAACCCAGGCTGTTTATCAGCACTATTCTGGTGCGGGTGCCGCCTCTGTCCACTCCGGCCGCCAGGTGCTTTTTTGTCGTTTTGGGTGTTTTATCGGTCATAACGCGTCCGTTTCCCGCGTCCTTCTTGCCTTCTTGACGGGGCCGGTCTGATAATGATAGCATATGCCTGTAGAAGTTTTGAATCAGCCCCCTTATGATACGACAGTCCGAAGAAGTCACGCTAGCCTCCATACTTAAGAGCGATTATGTGTTTTTCCTTAAGGGCAGGCCCGCCAAGGAAGAAGTGGTTAAGCTTCTTACCGACGGCCTTTATCCCCAGGTGAGCAATTTTGTCACGGCCAAAGCTCTTTATGAAAAGGTTACCGAAGTGGAAAAGCTCAACAATGTGCTGGAGACCGGCTTCTATATCCCCCACGCCAAATTAGCTGAAATAGACCGTTTTTATACGGCCCTGGCCATCATTCCGGAAGGCTCGCTTGATCCCAAATCCGGGATAACCGTAAGAGCAGCTCTCCTGCTCCTGACACCCAACAGGCCTGTTTTTTTTCAGCAGCATCTCAATATGCTCTCCAAACTTTCCCGGCTCTTCCAGCCCGCTTTCATGGATTCGATCGTAGCTATGAAAGATGGCGTACAGGTCCGTGAAGCTGTCGCCAAGCACGAATAATTCACCTGTCTTTTTGTTTTAAAACGCAGCCAAAAGATGTGTGATACGCTCCTTAACCCCGCAAATTCCCCATGAGACCGTTCCGACATAAAGATATATAATATGTACTAACCATATGAATCCTCCTTCCCTGCGTTTTAAACAGGTTCTGGTGCTCAGCACCGCCATGCTCAGTTTCATCTCTTTCTGGAAAGCCGCTTCCGTGGTTCTGTGCGACATGGGATCCAGCGCCTTCTACGCCGGCGGCATCGCCATGAACGCTTTTGGTCCAGCTTTCCCCTGGTATGTGCTGGCCGTCATGCTTTTTTCAGGTTTGATGCTGATGGTTTACGTGGAATCCTGTGCCATGTTCGTGCGTGGCGGGGTTTATAAGGTGGTAAACGAGGCTATGGGGCATTCCATGGCCAAGATCTCGGTTTCTTCGCTGATGTTCGATTACATGATTACAGGGCCGGTCAGTTCAGTGGCCGCCGGCTTATACGTTTCCAGCCTGCTCTACAACATTATGCCGCTGATGCACATCAACTGGCATGTGCCGCATAAACTTTTCGCGGTACTCTTCGCCGTGACCGTTACGGCCTTCTTCTGGCGCGAGAACATAAAAGGCGTGGAAGAATCTACCGATAAGAATTTTAAAATCATGGGTTTTGTTACGCTGGTCGGGGCCGTGCTTATAATCTGGTCGCTGTCCACGGTCTACCAGCGCGGTTTTAAGCTGCCGCCTTTCGACCTGAAGTTCACTTCGGAATCCATGGGTTGGATGACTAATTTCCCCTACCTTCAGACCATAGGCCTTGTCGGTATCTTCATGGCTTTCGGCCACTCCATATTGGCGCTGAGCGGCCTTGAAACCCTGGCCCAGGTATATCGGGAAATAGAAGACCCCAAAATTAAAAATCTTAAAAGAGCCGCCTTCACCGTTTTCCTTTTCAGCCTTATCTTCACCGGCGGCCTCACCTTCCTGGCTTCTTCCATAATCCCCCAAGACCTGATAGGCGGCAAGTATCTGGATAATCTTCTGAGCGGCCTCGCCCTTGAACTCAACGGCCCTTACTGGGCCAGACTTGTCCTGCAGTGCTTTGTGGTCGTTTCAGGCAGTATGATGCTGGTAGGTGCGGTAAACACCTCAATGGTGGGATCCAACGGTGTGCTGAACCGCGTGGCCGAGGACGGTATCCTGCACGACTGGTTCCGCCATCTGCATAAAAAGTACGGTACAACTTATCGCATGATAAACATGGTTGCGATCATCCAGATAATTGTGATAATAATTTCCGGCGGTGATATTTACCTGTTAGGTGAGGCTTACGCGTTCGGCGTTCTGTGGAGCCTGGTATTCAAGACGTTGTCGCTTATAATTCTCAGGTTCCGGGACGATATGCCCAGGGACTGGATGTTTCCGTTCAATATCAAGGTAGGCAAGGTTTATTTCCCTGTCGGGATGAGCGTGGTCCTCCTGGTTCTTATAACGGCCAGCCTGGTGAATCTGCTGACCAAGCGGGTGGCTACTATTTCCGGTATTTCTTTCACTATTGTATTCTTCTCCATCTTCCAGATCTCCGAGTACATGAACCGGAAAAAGGCGCAACTCTATATGCCGGACGATGATTCGGAAGAGAAGATGAATATGCGTAAAGAGGCGGAGATCGCCAACATCCTTCCCGAGCTGGATAAAGCCCGAAAAATACTGGTCCCGGTCAGGAATCCCAGCAATCTTGTGCATTTGAAAAGCGTTCTGGAGACAACCGACGACGAAACGACGGATATTATCGTGCTGGCCGCTAAGATATCTAAAGGCATACAGCTTGAGGGCGAGACCGGGGATATGGCGCCGGAAGACAAGGATCTTTTTACTTCTGTGATACTGCTGGCGGAAAAGTATGGCAAGCCGGTGAAGCCGATGCTGGTATTCTCGAACGATCCGTTCTATTCCATTGCGCAGGTGGCTCACGCCGCCGGCGTGGATGAGGTCGTTATGGGGGTGTCAGGCACGACCGGCGCCGAGGTCCAGCTGGAGCGCCTTGCCATTGCCTGGGGCATGCTGGAGAAAAAAGACAACGCCGCCCGGTCGGTGATGGCAAAAGTCGTGTGGGAAGGGCGCCAGCTGTCGTATAAATTGTAACAGACAGAGGATTGGAGGATTAGAGGATTGGCAAAAAAGCCTGAAATATTTTTTGTTCTGACCAATCCTCCAATCTTCTAATCGTCCAGTCCTCTAAATCCAACGCTTATCAGGTGAAAACACATGTCCATAAAACGAATCTGTAAATACGGCGATGCGGCGCTGGAAAAAAAAGCCCGCAAAGTGGATTTGAGGGAGCTAAAGAAGGACCTGCCGGGCATCATACAGGATATGTTTGAAACTATGGATGCCGTAGGCGGGCTGGGTCTGGCGGCCAACCAGATAGGCCTGGACATGGCTGTGGCCGTGATAAAAATAAAAAAAGAAAATGAAGAAGATCTGCGGATCGTTCTGATAAATCCGGAACTGGCGGAGAAGTCCGGGTCAATGTCGGAAGAAGAAGGCTGCCTTTCTTTTCCGGGGCTGTTCGCGAAGGTGAAACGTTTTTCAAAAGTTAAAGTGCGCGCGCTCAGTGAAAAGGGTCTGCCGATAGAGATTAACGCCGAAGGCCTGTTTTCCAAAGCTCTCCAGCACGAGATCGACCATCTCGACGGCGTGCTCTTCATCGACCGTCTGCCTTTTATCACCCGCATTAAACTTAAGCCGGTGCTGATGAAACTTAAGCGCCAGTGGAAGAAGATAGATGAGAGCAAGCTGGTTAAATAGCAGTAAGTGTTAAGGATAAAGTTCTGGAAAATATGTAACGGCCTAATCCTTCGGGCCTCCCCCTTGACCATGAATAAACTGAAAATTGTGTTTTTAGGGACTCCGGAGATAGCGTGTCCATTTTTGAACCGGATAGCCGCCGACGGCCATTCGGTTTCAGGCGTCATCTCCCAGCCGGACCGTTTGCAGGGGCGCGGGATGAAGCTCTGCTGTCCCCCCGTCAAAAATAAGGCCGGTGAACTTAAACTTGAAATTTTTCAACCGCGTTCGCATGAGGATCTTGCCTTTATCCTGTCAGAACTCAAGCCGGACCTTGGAGTCGTGGTCGCCTACGGGCGGATCATAAAAAAAGAGGCCCTTGCCATCGCGCGGCTCGGGTTTATAAACGTTCATTTTTCCCTGCTGCCGGCGTATCGCGGCGCGGCGCCGCTCCAGTGGGCGCTGATAAAAGGCGAGTCTGTGACCGGCGTTACCGTGTTCTGGCTGGACGAAGGCATGGATACGGGCCCGGTGTTAGCCTCCAGGGAGGTGCCAGTCTCACGGGACGATTACGCCCCCGAACTTTTTACAAAGACCGCCGGCGCTGGTATTGAACTCTTAAGCGAATGTCTGGCGGAAATATCAGCGGGGCGGATAACAAAGACGCCGCAGGCGGGTCAGGCCACGCTCGCGCCCAAGATCAGGCCCGCCGATACCCGTCTGGATTTTACAGGTACAGCTGCGGACGCCCGAAACCTGGTCCGGGGCCTATCCGCCGGGCCGCGCGCCAGATTCTCTATAGAACTCGGCGGGCGTCCGGCCGATGTACAGGTTTTAAGATGTTCGCTGCCCGACGGACGCGGCGCCCGGGCCGCCGGCTTCGGCGTGATAACCGCGATTGAAAGGGAGAAAGGCTTTTATATACAATGTAGGGACGGAGAGCTTCTGATAGAAGAAGTTCAGCCGGAAGGAAGAAAGCCTATGAGCGCCCTGGACTTTCTGAACGGCGCCCGCCTCAAGCCCGGCGACGCTGCGGGAAATGATAATAGTTCGGGCAAATAAGCTGCTGATACGGAGATATCGCGAGCATGAAAGAATTTTTAGACAGGCATTTTTCAAACACGGAAGAGTCTTTTGTAAATCCCAGTTTTATACTCAAGGTAGGATTAGTAGCTCTGTGCCTTTTCTTTCTGACGTATTTTTTGTTTTCCTGGACCATGGACACCGTCATCCACAGCAGAAAAGAAGTGATCGTGCCTGACATCCAGGGTAAATCGGCCGCCAACGCGCTTCAGCTTATCAGCGAGAGTGATATGGCTATGAGGATAGATGGTTACGAATTCAACGATTCGGTTCCCATCGGCACCGTTCTCAGGCAGGCGCCTTCCGCCGGAACTACGGTTCGGGAAGGAAAGATCGTCAAGGTCGTTTTCAGCCAGGGCGGAGAATCGGTGTTTACGCCCAACCTTATCGGCCTGCCGCTCAGGAACGCTGAACTTCTCCTGCGCCAGCGCTCCCTCCTGCTGGGTGAGGTCAGCGAGTCTTATTCGCTGAAGGCTGAAAAAGGCACCGTCCTTTCGCAGGAGCCAAAATCGGAGATGAGCGTTTCAAAGAACACCATGGTGACCGTTGTGGTTTCGGCAGGCAATCCGCCGGCGGGCATAGTCCTGATGCCTGATTTCCGGCAGAAAAAGATAGACGAAACCTATCAATGGGCTTCCGATAATAAGCTTGAAGTTAAAACCATAGAGGACGCTGGCTCCCTTTTCCCCGGCGGTACCATTATCGATCAGACTCCCCCCTCGGACACCGTTGTTTCCCCCGAATCAATTATCAGGCTCACGGTGAGCTCGCGCAAGTCTTCGGGCGGACAGGAAGAAAAAGAATTTCATATCCACTATGAGGTGTCCCAGAGCGGTTCACAGCGGCATATCAGGATAGTGGCTGTCAGCAAGCAGGGAGACCGTGAGATCTTTAACGGGCTCAGGGATCCGGGTTCTAAGATAGACCTTACGGTGCCCTACGGCGGCGCCGATAAGATCAGAATTTTCATCAACGGCATACTGGTGGAAGAACGCGAAGTGAAGTAGAGGAACGGAGACTCCTTGCTGGCGGATAATTTCAGCGATGAATAAAAATAAAATCATTCCGGCGCCAGATGGACGGCCGTGCATCGTGCCTTCGGTGCTCTCGGCCGATTTCTCCTGCCTTAAAAAAAGCCTGCGGGGCCTGGAGCGCCAAGCCGGCTGGGTACAGCTGGATGTGATGGACGGCCATTTCGTGCCGAACCTCAGTTTCGGTCCACATGTAGCGTCCGGCCTGGCGGCCGCGACTCCGCTGGCCCTGGACGCGCACCTTATGGTAGAGCGCCCCGGCATGTTTATACAACCTTTCGCGCGCGCCGGAGTCAGTCTTATAACGGTGCACCAGGAGGCGGAGGACGATATAGGCGCATGCCTTAAAAAAATACGCTCGCTGGGTCTGAAAGCCGGTCTCGCGCTGCGGCCCAAAACCCCCCTTTCCCGCGCTTTAAAGTATCTCGGGCGCGTGGACTTGCTGCTCCTTATGACGGTGGAGCCGGGCTTCGGCGGCCAGTCTTTCATGCCGGGTATCCTGTCAAAAATTTCCGAGGCGCGCCGCGCAATAGCCGGACTCGGCCGGCCCGTGTGGCTGCAGGTGGACGGCGGCATTAACGAGGATACCGCGCCGTTGGCCGCGCGGGCAGGGGCTGATTCCCTTGTCATGGGAAAAGCCGTTTTTTCAAATCCCGATCCATCCGGGTTCGTTAGAAAGCTGAACGCCAGGCTTAAAGGGAAACAACTTTTATGAGAAAAAAAATACTTATTGTCGAGGATGAGGAACTGATAGCTCAAGTGCTCCGTATACGCCTTGAAAACCATGGCTATGAAGTTGTCATAGCTCACGACGGCGAGCAGGGGCTCAATATGGTCACGAAAGAGCACCCCGACCTCGCCATTTTGGATATCGGCCTCCCCCTCATGGACGGGAACAGCCTTCGTAAACTTATCAAAAGCTCCCCGGCCACCAAGAACGTGAAGATAATAATGCTTACGGGGCATGCGTTTGCCGGCGAGACGACGCCCGCGGGCCATTCAGCGGCGGAGATCTATATACGCAAGCCTTTTGAATGGCAGCATCTACTCGGCCATGTCAATAAGATCTTAGGTCAAACCGCCTGAAAACCGGTTGACGCGCGTGTTAGTCCGGCCGAAATATCGTATAATATACTCACTACTCAGGTTGACGCGCCTGTATCCTGAGCGGTGACGCTTTCAGAAAATTTCATCTTGTGATGATTCCAGTCAGCTTAGGAGGACGAGTATGGCAGTTGTTTTAAGACTTCAGAGAATCGGCAAAAGAACCCAGCCGCATTACCGGATCGTGGCGATAGAAAAGACCCGCGGCCCGCACGGCGCCCCGCTTGAAATTATCGGGCATTATAATCCGAAAGCGGAAAAGGATACTGAAAAGGTCTCTTTTGACATGCCGAAGCTTGACCGCTGGGTCAAAGACGGCGCGAAGGCTTCCGACACCCTCGGTTCCCTGATCGCCAAGGCCAAGAAAGCCCAAAAGACCGAACAGGTCCAGAAATAAGAGGCCGGGAAAGAATATGAAAGACGTCCTGGTTTATCTGATAAATTCTTTAGTCGACGAGCCCGGTGCGGCCAAGCTGTCCACGAATGAGGACGGCAATGTCGTGCGGTTCAGGCTTACAGTGGCTCCGTCGGACCGCGGCAAGATAATCGGCAAGGAAGGCCGGGTGGTTAAATCCATCAGGACCATTCTGCAGGCTTCCGCCGCCAAAAGCAATAAAAAGGTATTTTTAGACATAATTTAGTTCTCTATGCGCATCGATGTCGTAACGCTGTTCCCTTCAATGGTTGACGCACCTCTCTCCGAGAGCATTGTTGGAAGGGCCCGGGAAGCGGGGCGTCTTAAGTTGGGCTTCTCCAATCCCAGGGATTTTGCCGAAGACCGGCACAAGACGGTGGATGACAAGCCTTACGGCGGCGGAACCGGCATGGTCATGATGGCCGAGCCGATCTACAAAGCCCTTAAAAAAGTGGCAAAAAAGGGTTCGCACGTTATAATCCTCACGCCAAAAGGCGAAAGGTTCGATCAGCGGATGGCGCTTAAACTGGCCGCTAAGAAGCACCTGGTGTTCATCTGCGGGCATTATGAAGGGATTGATGAACGGGTGAACAGTTTCGCTGATCAGGAACTGTCAGTAGGGGATTATGTTCTGACCGGCGGTGAACCGGCGGCGGTCGTGATAATAGACGCCGTCGCCAGATTGCTGCCCGGAGTGCTCAAAAAAGAGGACGCCACGGTCAACGAGACTTTTACCGAGGGGCTGCTTGAAGCCCCGCATTACACCAGACCCGGAGTCTGGCGCAGGATGAAGGTGCCGGAAGTTCTTTTGGGCGGCAATCATAAGAAGATTGCCGAGTGGCGCAGCTCCGCCGCCAGGGATCTGACCGGCAGAAAGCGTCCCGATTTATTGGAATCGAAGCGTAAATCGTGAAGCGGAAAGAGTTGGTTGATTTGTGCCATGACGTTTTACGGCTTACGCTTTCCGTTTTACGATGAGTGAGCAAATAAATGGAGGAAGTATGAAGAACATAGAAGCGCAGCTCGGGATGAAGAATGAAAAATTTGATTTCAGGACCGGCGATACTATAAAGGTATTCACCAAGGTCGTTGAAGGCGACAGCGAACGCGTCCAGGTTTTCGACGGCGTGCTTATGGGCAGGAGAGGTTCGGGCATTTCCGAATCTTTTACCGTGCGCAAGATTTCATACGGCGTGGGCGTGGAAAGGGTATTCCCCGTGCATTCCCCCCGCATCGACAAAATAGAACTGGTAAAAACCGGCAAAGTCCGCCGCGCCAAGATCTATTATCTCCGCGAACTCTCAGGCAAGTCAGCCAGACTTGAAGAAAAGACCGAGGCGCTGGAAGGATCGGTAGCCGCGCCCGCGGCCCCCGCTTCGGTCCAGACCCCGGCTGCCGGGAGCAAGTAAAAGGAGAGGCTGTCAGGCTGAAGGCTGAAGGTTTTTAAGTGTGACTTTTTAGTTCGCTTCCCTTCAGCCGGCCTTTCTTCAGCCTATCAGCCTTGTGCCACTTTCAAAATTCGACCTCTCTGTTATCGAACGAAGCGCCCCGGCTTACCTCATAGGAGTTGATGAAGCCGGCAGAGGCCCTTTGGCGGGCCCTGTAACTGCAGCCGCGGCCTTTATCCCCCTCACCGCCTATCCGCACCTCAAAGAAGTGAACGACAGCAAGAAACTGAGCGAAAAAAAACGCGAGGCCCTGCTTGCCGTAATGCGCTCCTCCGGGGTTCGGTTTGGTTTCGGCTTCGCCTCGCCCAGGCAAATAGACGGGCTGAATATTCTTAACGCCACCTTTACCGCTATGGCCTCCGCGGTAGGCCGTCTTACCTCGGCATTGGGCGCCCTGGAATCTGACACCCTGATCATGGTGGACGGGCCGCATAAGATACGCGGCCTTGCCTTCTCTCAGGAAACGGTTGTTGGCGGAGACGCCAGATCCCTCTCCATCGCGGCAGCCAGCATATTCGCCAAGGTGGTCAGAGACCGCTGGATGCTGGCGCTGGACCACCGTTGGCCCGGTTATGATTTTTCCGGGCACAAGGGCTACGGCACTAAGGCCCACATGGCTTTTCTCAACAGCCTGGGCCCTTGTCCCGAACACAGGCGGAGTTTCGCCCCGGTGCGCAAAGCCCTTGAATCGCGCACGGGGGCGGCGTGAGTTCCGACGCCGGCATCCTGGCTGAGGATAAGGCGGCAGAATATTTAAAGACCCTCGGCTACAGGATACTTGACCGCCGCTGGGCCTGTGCCCTGGGTGAACTGGACGTAGTGGCTTCTGATCGCGGCACGCTGGTTTTTGTGGAAGTAAGGGCCCGCGCCTCATCCTCATACGGTTCGCCGGCTGAGACGGTTACAAAAGCCAAGCAGAAAAAGGTGATAAAGGCCGCTCTGGTCTATATTAAAGCGAAGGCCATAAAACCGGAAGCCCTGAGATTTGATGTGATAGGTTTTTCCGGAGTCGGTGCTGAGCCGGAACATATCATAAACGCTTTTCAGGCGGACGGATATACATATTAGAGGATTGGAGGATTAGAAGATCAGAGGACTAGCCGGATCCAAAGAAGAGCTGTAACGTTGCTGCCGATCCCAATCCTCCGGTCTTTTGATCATCCGATCATGGAGATTTTTATGAACCCCGGAAATCCTGTGATTAACGTCTCAAAGACCGCGGCCTGGCTTAAGGCCCGGACTCGCAAATTTAAACCTGTCGCTGCAATAATTGCCGGCAGCGGCCTGGCCAATTCTCTGCCCGAACTGACGGATAAGATATCTATACCTTATTCAGCCATCCCCAACTTTCCCCGGACCACCGTAAAAGGTCACGCCGGAGAATTGGTGTTCGGCCGGCTGCGCGGCAAGGATGTCGTTATCATGCGCGGCCGCTTCCATTATTATGAGGGCCGTCCCCTCAGTTTTATCGCCTTCCCTGTGCGCGTGCTGGGGCTTTTGGGCGTAAAGACGCTTATCGTTACCGCGGCTGTCGGGTCCCTGAAGCCTTCCCTGCGGCCGGGAGATTTTCTGATCCTGAAGGATCACATCAATTTTATGGGCGCCAATCCTCTTATGGGAAACTACGATCCGCTTTTCGGCGATATGTTCCCGGACATGAATGAGCCCTACGACGCGGCCCTGCGTCGGGAAGCTCTCTCGGCCGCCCGCAAAGTGAAAGTACGGGCCAGCGAAGGCGTATACCTCGCGGTGACAGGGCCCTCCTATGAAACCCCTACTGAGGTCAAAGTATACCGGATGCTCGGCGGGTCAGTGGCCGGAATGTCAGTAGTGCCCGAGGTTATCGCGGCCCGCCAGCTTAAGATGAAAGTGCTTGGCGTGTGCTGGATCTCCAATTTCACCAGCGGCATCTCCAGGGAGATACTGGACCATGACGACGTGCTCAAACTGGGCGAGAAAGTTTCTGTTAAAATGAAAGCCCTGCTGGAAACGGTTTTAAAGTCTGATAAAGTGTAATGGACAAGTAGTAAGTGATAAGTAATAAGTGGTAAGTGGTTAGTAACTAAAAACTTAAAACTTGGCGCTTAATCCTTAATCCTTGACCCTTTTGTCACGCGAGGAATAATATGAGAATGCTTGATCTGATTTTAAAGAAACGTTCCGGCGTTGCGCATGATTTTAATGAGCTAAAATTCATAGCCGACGGCGCGGCGTCCGGCGCCATCCCCGACTACCAGCTTTCCGCCTGGTTGATGGCCGCTTTTTTTAATCCTCTCTCCAGGAAGGAGACAGCGGATTTCACCAAGGCCATGGCGCTTTCCGGTAAAAAACTCGATCTTAAGAGCCTGAAAGGCTGCCGGGTGGATAAGCATTCCACCGGCGGAGTCGGAGACGGCGTTTCTCTGGCCCTGGCGCCAATCGCCGCCGCGGCGGGCGTCATTGTGCCTATGATGAGCGGCAGGGGCCTGGGGCATACCGGCGGCACGCTGGATAAACTGGAGGCGATGAAGGGCTTTAAAGTGCGGCTTACCCCGGATCAGGTTTATCAGCAGCTTAAGGCCACCGGCGTTTCAATGTTCGGCCAGACGGCGGAGCTGGCGCCCAGCGATAAAAAACTTTACGCTTTGCGCGATGCCAGTTGCACCGTAGAATCCCTTCCTCTGATAGTAGCCAGTATTCTCTCTAAAAAATACGCCGAAGATATCACCGGCCTGATAATGGATGTTAAGTACGGTTCGGGCGCGTTCCTTAAAGATTTTAAGAAAAGCCGGGAATTAGCCGTCGCCCTTATAGATACCGCCAGGCAGTTGGGCATTCGCTGCGTCGCCGTCCTTACGGCTATGGACGAGCCGCTGGGCTGCGCTGTGGGCAACGGCATAGAATTGGAGCAGTCCATAAAGATACTTCGCGGCGAAAAGGGACCGGCCGATTTTATGGAAGTGCTGGAAACGCTGGCAGGTTGGATGATATGCCTGGGCGGAAAGGCCGAAACCCCCAAAGACGGTGTGGCCAGAGCCAGGATGGTTATCGCAGACGGTTCAGCGCTGGAAAAAATGCGGCAAATGGTGAAATGGCAGGGCGGCGACCCCCGCGTAGCGGACCAGCCCGAAAAATTTCTGCCTAAGGCCAAACTGGTCGCGCAGGTGAAGGCGTCCGCATCCGGCTATCTGACCGGCATGGACGCGCGCACCGTCGGTCACGCCAGCGTTTTGCTCGGCGCGGGCCGAGCCAGGGCCGAGGACGCCGTGGATTTCGGCGCCGGTATCGTGCTCTACAGGAAAACCGGAGATAAAATTGCCGCCGGAGACCTCATCGCCAGAATTTACGCCTCGCATCCCGGAAAGCTGAGGGAAGGAAAAAAGATGTTTGAGTCGGCGCTTAAGACCGGTTCCAGACCGCCTAAAAAATCGTCGTTGATAAAAGAAATAATAGAGTAACTATAAAACAACATTGCCATATGCCGTACGCCAATATGGCATACGCAGAAACTGTAAAGGAACTTATATGAACAAGAATGTTTTTATCTCAAAGCATCCCCTTGTAATGCATAAGATCGCCAGGCTGCGCGATAAAAAAACTTCCGTGGCCGATTTCAGGCGCGTCATGAGCGAGATAAGTATGCTGCTCGCTCACGATGTCCTGGCGAACGCTAAAGTTAAGGTCACCGGAGTGGCCACGCCGCTTGCCCCCTGCAAAGCGATGACGCTCTCGCACGATATTATCTTCGTGGCCATTTTGCGCGCCGGCCTCGGCATGCTTGACGGACTTATCAAGGTCCACCCTGAAGCGCGGTTGGCCCATATCGGAATTTATCGGGATGAGACTACGCTTAAGCCCGTGAAATATTATGTGCGCCTGCCCGAGCGCATTAATGACAGCCTGGTGGTTATTGTTGACCCGATGCTGGCTACCGGCGGTTCCGCGGCTGAAGCGGTTGAGATCCTTAAGGCCCGCGGTGCGAAGAATATCTGTTTTATGGGGCTGATCGGTGCCAAATACGGCGTGAAGCGCCTGGCCTCAGCGCATCCGGACGTTCCCATTTATATTGGCACCGTGGATGAAAAACTTAATAAAGACGGTTACATTGTGCCGGGCCTCGGCGACGCCGGCGACCGGATGTTCGGCACAAATTGAAAATGCTATAGGCCGTATGCCATAAGCCGCAGGCGATAAAAGGCCGTATGTGAATTAAAAAGGGAACAGCTTTTAAAGCTGTTCCCTTTTTTATGAGCAGGCCCGATTTGTGCGCCCGGCTCTGGAGCCTGTCAGGCCAGAGTGCCGGAGAGTTTTACAAGCGAGGAATAGTTCAGTATCTTTATTGCCTTTGTTTCGCGCTTTAATATTTTTCTCTTTTCAAGTTCCGCCAGGGCGCGGACAACTGTTTCAAGGGCCAGTCCGGTTATCTCCGCGATCTCGGTGCGCTTTAAGCCGTGTATGGCGGGCATGTCCGTGTTCTTTGATTTGTAGGAGATTGCGTTTATCAGAGCCAGCGCCACTTTTGACTTGGCCGGCTTATAAGCCGTATCCTTAAGTCGGAGCTGCAGTGCCCCGAGTTCGTTGGCGATCTTACGCAACAGCAGCGGGTAGGTTCCGGGATGGGCGGTGAGAAATTCATTCAGCGCCTTCGCGGTTATAAAGGAAAGCGTGGTCGATCCCATGGTCCGGCTGGCACACATGTATTTATGCTTTGAGAAAAGAGCTATGTGGCCGAAGACTTCTCCGGGGTGGCGTATCCAGGTTATCATCTGAGAGCCTTTGGAGTCAGTTGAGAAGACTTTTACCCGTCCCCTGCATACAATATATACGCCTTCCGGCTTCTGATATTCTGAATAAATGTTATGGTCTGCCGGTAAGGCTGCGGCCAGGCGGATCTTATTCCATGCTTTCTGGGCGGCAGGCTCCAGTTTGTCGCAAAAACAGGATGACTTGAATTGACAGGAAAAGCAATCAGGCGCCGAGATTTTCGTGAAGTTGATCATATCCCCCCCCCAAACCCTTCGTGTTAAAACCCCAAATATGCTAAATCCCAAGATAGTAGCATAAACTATTATAACATTTTACAAACCGGCGCCGTGATAAAATTGATAAAATGAGTTATGCTTAAGGACATACGGTCCCTGGGAAAAGAGTCGGTCATCTACGGGCTTTCCACCGTCGGCGCCAGGCTGCTTAATTTCCTGCTGATGCCGTTTTACACCCACTACCTGCTGCCGGCCGAATACGGCGTGGTGGCTACTGTTTTTTCCTATATAGCCTTCCTGAACATTTTTTACCAGTACGGGATGGACCAGGCCTACATGCGCCATTACGCCGACAGGGAAAAGGCTTTTTCTACGGCCTATTCTTCCGTCCTTCTTACCTGCGGTATTTTTTCGCTGGTGCTGGCCTCGGCCCCTGGCTTCTGGGCAGGACTGGGCGGCATAGGCGCCGCACGGTCAAATCTCGTGCTTTACGCGGCGGTCATTCTGTTTTTGGACGGCATCAACGTGCTGCCGTTCGCTGACCTCAGAATGGGGCATCGTCCTTTTTATTTCGCCGGCGTCAGGCTGTTCTCCATAACGTTGAATGTCATTCTTAACATCGTGCTTATTACGCGCTTCCACATGGGCATCGAAGGCATTTTTATCGCCAATGTGGTTTCATCATTATTTTCCGTGGTTGCCGTACCCAAGCGGTTCACTTTTACGCTGGATAAGGAAATGCTGCCAAAGCTCCTGAATTACGCCCTGCCGCTCCTGCCGGCTGGCCTTGGCGCCATGGCGGTGCAGGTAATAGACAGGCCCATACTCCTGCGATTGTCCGGAGAGGCCGCCGTCGGAGTTTATCAGGCAAATTACCGGTTGGGTATCTTCATGGTACTCTTGGTAAGCATGTTCGACCAGGCCTGGCGGCCTTTCTTCCTTGAACGGGCTGATAAGCCTGGCAGCGTTAAAGTCTTCGCCCGCGTGCTGACTTATTTCGTGCTGGCCCTCACCTGGCTGGGCATCGCCCTCTCTTTCTTT
Source organism: uncultured Elusimicrobia bacterium (assembly GCA_903867985.1). Taxonomy (GTDB): domain Bacteria; phylum Elusimicrobiota; class Elusimicrobia; order Elusimicrobiales; family UBA9959; genus YA12-FULL-51-18. The sequence goes on from CAIPTO010000047.1 coordinate 27,456, forward strand.
ATCCCCGACATCGTCCGTATCCAGATAGCCGGCAAAGCGCTAATTCACCCCAGCTACTGGTCCGGCCTGAGTATAGTGCCGGTTGTTTTGTTCGCCTATTTGATAAACGGGATCTATGTTAATCTGCTGGCCCCCATTATTATCGCCAAAAAAACGAAGGTTATAATGTTCGCCACGCTTTCAGGCGCGGTCGTCAGCGTGGCAGCTAATTTCGCGCTGATCCCGGTTTGGGGTATTCTGGGGCCGCCCTGGGCCGCTTTCGCGGCTTACTGCGTTATGGCGCTTGTGGTCTATGTAGCCGGGCGCCGCTATTTCCCCGTGCCTTACGAATTGGGCCGCCTCGGTCTGATAACGGTAACGGCACTGGCGCTCTGCGTTCCCGCGCTGGCCGGATGGATAAATGGCGGTACTTCGGCCTGGCTTGTTTACCGACTGTCCGTTCTCGCCGCTTTCCCCGTATGTCTCCTGGCCCTTGGTTTTTTCCTCCCCGAAGAAAAAGAAAAAGTTCGTGCCCTGATAACCCGCCGCGGTAATTAAGGTGACACACAACTTAATTCTCGCCACGCGCAACAGTCAGAATACTTCGCGCGAGTTTCCTTGGCCGTGAAACCGATGCATTTTCGAGGCTTCACCGGCGGGGACATTAATTCCCGTATAGCGTCAAAGACCGCTTTAAACTGCGTGTCATATTTACTTTCAAGTTCATCCAGGCGCCGGGAGAGCGACTTGTTTGAAGAAAGGATTTGCCGGATCCTTACAAATGCGCGCATAACGGCCACATTAACCTGCGCCGCCCTCTCGCTTTTAAGAACGCTTGAAAGCATAGCTACGCCCTGCTCGGTAAAAACATATGGGGGATATCTGCGCCCGCCTCTGCCAGGCTTTGATATTCCAATATGGAATCTCAAAGAGTTTATTTCTTCTTTGGTGAGCTGAAACATGAAATCTATCGGGAAACGGGACGCATTGCGCTTCACGGCCTTATTAAGGTTGAAAGTTTTAACGCCATACAGAGCGGCAAGGTCTGCGTCAAGCATTACCTTATGTCCGCGAATCATAAGTATCTTGTTTTCAATCACTTCAGCGGGCATAAAAGACCTGATATTTTTATTCTTTGTCATATTATATCCCTCTTATAATCCTTATGTTTTTGCCTTTCAGATTCCGGGTGCCGGCTCATCGGCCGGTATCCGTACAAATATGATAGCAGACGACCGCGACAGCGTACTGTCGGGGTGATTTTGGTGTGAACTGTTTTATTTTTCCTGTTGGAGTTTGCCGAAGGAGGTTACGCCCAGTATGGTCGTGGCTAGGCAGAAGGCCGCTATCGCGGCGAGATCCGCCCAGACAGTGAAAGCGCCGCGGCCCAGCATAATGACGCGCATTATGTCCACGGCGTACGTCACCGGGTCAAAAAGAGAGATGATCTTGATATATGGCGCCGCCGTGGCCAGGTCGAACAGCGCCCCGCTGAAAAAGAAAAGCGGCCAGGTCAAAAAGCTCATTACCAGGCCGAAACCCTCCATTGATTTCATCCGCGCGCCTATAGTCAGGCCGATGTTGGTTATCATGTAGGACACCGGGAATGAAACCGCCAGGCACAGCGCCACTTGCCCCGCGCTCATCAGCGGCAGTATAAAAAAAGCCCCGATTATGAGCAGGATCAAAGTTTCGATGATAGCCCCAAGCATTCCACCCAGCGACTTACCTATAAAAAGCGTGGTCCGGGATATTGGCGCCGCCAGCACTTCCTTAAGGAAATCAAGCCGCTTGTCCCAGATGATGTAAAGCCCGTAGGTGATAGAGGTGAAAAGTATCACCATTGCGAGGATCCCCGGGAAAATAAACTGCTGATAGGTATATCCCTCTACAGGGCTGGTACCGGAGCCCATTCCCCGGCCCATCACGAACAGGAACAAAAGCGGAGAGATAAGGATCGAAATGATCCGCTCTTTTTCCCTGAAAAAAATCTTGGCCTCTCTGAGGAGGAGCGCGTAGATGGCGTTAAGGTTCATAAGGTCAAGCAGTCTGGAGGGCAAGGCCGTTTAGAGGTAAAGCAGTTTGGCTAAATTGCTAGATCGCTTTGCGTCTAAATTGCTAGTGTAGTGCCTCCTGATTATTTTCTAGTGCTTTTCACCGTCGCTATGCGTTCAAAGATGCCGCTGTTGCCGGAGTCTTCGCTTATCTGCTGGCCGGCGAATTTAAGGAACACGTCATCCAGCGTGACCCGCCGCACTTCCACTTCTTCTATCCGGCCGGCCGCGTTCAACAGTGCCTGGAGGTTGCGGGCCGGATCGGTGATGCTTATCTTGTAGCGGCTGCTTTCCAGCTCGACGCTGCCCACGAACGGAAGCGCGCTTATGGCCTTCTCGTCTATTTTGCCGGTCAGGAACACAAGATCCTGGCCAACTTTTTTCTTAAGGGCTTCAGGCGTGTCCAGCTCAATTATGCGGCCGTGATGAATGATGCCTATGCGGTCGGCCAGGCTGTCGGCTTCTTCCATGTAATGCGTGGTAAGTATGATGGTGGTTTTGTGCGCTTCTTTCAATTCACGGATGTGGGCCCAGACCGCTTTGCGGCTGGCCGGGTCCAGGCCGAGCGTTGGTTCGTCCAAAAAAAGTATTCTGGGGGCGTGTATAAGGCCGCGCGCTATTTCAAGACGCCGCCTCATGCCTCCGGAGAAAGTTTTCACGTAGCTGTCCGCCCGGTCGCCCAGTTTCACCAGGGCCAGCATGGCGTCTATCTTTGGGTTTATTTCACGGCGCGGCATTCCGTAAAGCATGGAGTGCAGGTAAAGATTCTCTCTGGCCGTCAGCAGATCGTCAACACTGGGTTCCTGAAATACTATGCCGATATTGTGCCTGACCTTAAGGGATTCCTTGTTAATATCAAAGCCGGCGACAAGGGCGGTGCCTGAGGTGGGTTTTACAAGGGTGGCCAGCATGCTTATAAGCGTGGTCTTGCCGGCGCCGTTAGGGCCAAGCAGCCCGAAAACTTCCCCCTCGGGTATTTCCAGCGAAACGCCGTCCACGGCCGTAACTTCGGAGTAGCGTTTTACCAGGTTGTCAGTCTTGATGGCGGACATAAGTAAATTTTAGCAAATAGAAAGCTGCCATAAAGCCATAGGCTATAAGCCATACGCTATAGGCAGAATAGAGATTGCTTGCTATTTACGATTGCCGATTGACGATTTACGCGGCACGATTTCCCGCTGGCGGAAGGGGTTACAGATTCTTCTGAAAAAAATCCACTACTTTATTCTTGTAAGAGTTTTCGGCTATCGCCAGGGTTTCGCCGTGGTTAGCGCCGTTTATGATCCATAATTCGGCGCGCGGATTGGCGGCTTTTAGTCTGAGCGAGGATTCAACCGGCACCTGTGTGTCTTTATCGCCGTGTATAAGCAGCACCGGCTGGGTCAGCTCCGCTATTCTGTTAAGAGGCGAAACGCGGTCCATGTTCGCGCCCAGGAATATAAAGCTCCAGTATTTCATCAGCCAGATCAGCGGGCGTCTGAGCACGCCATATCCTTTGAAAACATAATCCAGTTCCCCGTCTATATCGGCGAAGGGCGCGTCGGCCACCCGGACCGCGACCGCGGGGTTCTTAGACATCAGTATGGTGGCGGCGCCCATGGAAAAGCCGAAAAGCCCGACTTTTTTGAAGCCTTTGTCCGCCAAGAAAATTATAGCCGCGTCAATATCGGCGGTCTCCTTCGTGCCGCCGGAGGAAAAGAAGCCGCCGCTGCCTCCCAGTCCGCGGAAATCAAACAGCAGCAGATTAAAGTCTTTGGCCAGAAATGAGGTCATGCCATAGACATTGCCCTTGTCCATCGGATAGCCGTGGCAGATGATTACGGCTTTTTTGCTGGTTTTATTTGGGATGAACCAACCCGCCAGTTTCAAGCCGTCGGCGGTGGTTAAGCTGACATCTTCAAACATTGTTCCTGAATCCGATGGTTTAACCTCGCTTATGTACTTTCGCGGATGCACGTAAAGATAAAATAAGACAAGCGAGATGGCGGCATACGCGAGGGCCGGATAGGCTATGACGCGCCATGAAATTTTAAATACAAGGGAATCCATATTGCCAATCCTCCATCTTCCAATCTCTCAATCCTCTAATCCTCCCGCTTTAAGCATCGGCACAAAACGCACTTCGGTTATAAATGTTTCTTTTATTTCAGCTCCGGTTTTAGTGTAAAGCATAAGGCGTTGCGAGCCTTCTAACCCTGTCGGCGCTACCAGCCGGCCTTTGTCCGCCAGTTGTTCAAAAAGGGCCTTCGGTACGCTGGCGGCGGCACAGGTTACTATTATGGCTTCGTAAGGCGCGCGGTCCGGCCAGCCCGCCGCGCCGTCGCCGGTTCTGTACAGTATGTTTGAGTAGCCCTCGGCGGCCAGAACAGTTTTTGCTTTTTCGGCCAGGGACTGAAAGAACTCTATGGTATAAATTTCTTTGGCCAGCTCTGCCAGAACGGCCGTCTGGTAGCCTGAACCGGTGCCTATTTCAAGGACTTTTTCTCCGCCTTTCAGCGCCAGCAGTTCGGTCATCAGGGCCACGATGTAGGGCTGTGATATGGTCTGGCCTTCGGCTATTGGCAGCGGCTGGTCTTCGTAGGCGCGTGTTCTGAGATAATCGTCCACGAAGGCGTGGCGTTTCACCTTCTCCATAGCCTCCAGCACCTGGCCGTCCTTAATACCGCGGCTGATAAGCTGGTCCTCAACCACCTTGCGGCGGGTGAAAGCCTGATATTGGCCGAACTTGGAATTAAGAATGTCTTTAAACATAAGTCGTAAATCGTAAATCGGCAATCGTAAATCGTAAAGCGGGAAGCGTAAACAGCAATCAATCTTTATTCTGCTTATCGCCTATAGCCTAAAGTTTATGGCTTTATCGCTTATGGCTTACGGCTTATAGCTTCTCACTGCTTCTGCTGCGGCTGATATCATTGGCGCTGGCGATATTTCGGCTCCCACGGCCTGGCGCATCCAGTCCCTCGGCGTTATTGAGCCAAGGCGGCACATGCGTTCCATTTCATCGCCCAGCTTGTGCGTTTTAAAATATTCCTCTATCTGGAAGGCGATAATATGCCCAAGCGGATAGTCCGGCAGGTACATGCCGTAGTTTATCATATGCGAGTATATCGCCAGCAGTGGGCTGTCCTTAACGCCGAAAATAGGCGCGTAATATTTGTCCCATATTCCGCGGGCTATTACGCCCACGGCCTGGCGCAGATCTTCGGCAGTGGCGTCTTTATTCTGATAGAGCCATCTCCACACATTCATATCCACAAGGGCCACGCCGGCGATCTCGCGCGCCGACCAGAAGCTATCCAGTGCTTTTAAAGCTTCGGAATTTTTGTCCGGCTTATGCAGCCCCAGAACCTCCATGTCGCGGTCCTGGAAGACGAAGGCGAAGCCCTCTGTGAAAGCCGTGTTAGGCACGCCTTCAAGCAGCGTGTGGTCCACCTTATACATCGAAAAGACCTGCTCGGTGCAGTGGCCCAGTTCGTGCATGGCGGTATTAAAGCCCTGATAGTTCATTCCGCCCGAAGGCACGCGTGTGCGCAGACGGGCCTTTTCGGTGCGCATTCCGGGGCCCCAGGCGTGCCCGGCCCCTCTGGCCGCGTCCACTTCAACGCGCGCGGCCACGAACTCAGCGGTCTCGCGGACGAAGCCCAGTTTCACCAGAATATTGGCTATATCCTTTTCAAAGTCGGCCGGGGATTTATATCTGTCGGTAACCGCCCGGTCAAGCTCGTTTTCCCGGATATCGGCCCGGCCTTTAAAGCCGGGATACCAGATGTCGAAGGGCTCCAGCTCCCGGCCTAATTTCTTCCTTATCAGGTCGGCGACGGCGCGGCCCTCCGGCGCTTCAAGCAGGCCGATGAACATCGCCTCCACCTCGCCCTCCGGTATCTCCCGGACGAGGTTGAATTTGCGCAGGATATGCGTGGGCTCCAGCGGGTAATACTTATCCTCTTCAAGATGGGCTTTAAAGATGTCTAAAAAGCGCTGGTAACGCGTGTCGGGCTCGCGCACGGCGGGCTTATCGTCCAGCGTGTTAAGCAGCGGATTATAAAGGCCGCGTTCGCTGTTTACGGCTTTGTCGGGGATCTCTGACGCTATGACTCGTTCCATCAGTCTGAGGATGATGCGCTGCTTTTTCAGACCGTCCGATTCGGCGTAAAGAGATTTCAGGTGGTCCCGCAGTCCCCAGTGCGAGATAAGCCGCAGTCCCTTGGGGAAGACGCAGTCTCCCTTTTCGTCGGTGACACGCTCCATGTTGATGTTATAGCTGTTGATGTAATTTTCGGCTTCGGCGTAGGTCGTTATAAGAAGCTGATTTATTTCCGCCGGAACGCGATAGGCGAAACGCCGGGCCAGGCGGGTTTTTGCCCACTCTTCCCTGGACCAGCCTTCGCCGTCGCGCAGGCAATCTGCCAGCGAGCGCGCCGGAAAGTTGAGAAGCGCCAGGAAAGCCAGCTTTACCTTAAACATATCTTCCGTGAAATGCGAGGCGGGCGAGTAGGCGGCGAACAGCCGGTCGGCGGGGTGCAGCGGACCGGTATCAGTGTCCATCTCTCTCCTGAGCTTGAGCGTAAGCGCGGTAAAATGGCCGTTGGCGTATTCAAGCTTCTCCTCAAAACGGCTGAACAGCGTTTCAAGCTGTCCGCCGGTCAGGAAACAGCTTAAACAGAAATCCCGGAATTCCCGTCCCTGGCCGTCTTTCTTTCCCCAGAGCCTTGCCGTCTGGCGCACGCAGGGATCTACGCGTCCGGCCTCGGACGGATATTTTTTTATAAGTTTTTCAATTATTCCGGAGATGATCTCTTCTTTTATCATTTCTTTTCACCCGCGTATATAATTCCGCACTCAGGGCGGTTTTTAATATTTATGCAGTTCTACGCCCTTACCGTCTTTGTGCGTGCAGTTCAGGGCCAGCATGCCGAAGTTCTGTGATTTTGGATTGGCGAAATAAAGCCAGCCCCCTGTATCGGTGACCACGCTGGCGATGTCGGCTTCGGTGGAGTCCGTCAACTCTACGGCTGCGGTTTTGGCGTGGCAGGGCAATTCAAGTTCCGGCGCTGTCGGCATATATTTAGGGATAAGCTCGGCCGGTGTCGCCGGGTATCGCCCTTCGAAGTCGGCGTAATATAAGATCAGGGCTTGGCGCGTTTCGGCAAGCTCTTCTTTTGCTCTGACGATCCTGGCTTTGCTCAGTAGTTCCTTCTCTTGGTCCTCCGCTTGTCTGATGAGGTCCGGGCCGAGTAAATTTTTAATCCTGTCGTCTAATTTGACTATTTCCCCGGCCACGCCGTCCAGTTCCGCCTGATCCACGCCCGGATTTTTGCTGAGCAGGGCTGAAAGATGTTTAAGCGCGCTTTCTATTTCCTGCGTGTAGCGCGGCGCGGGCTGCGCGGCCGCCGTTGATACTTGCGGGGGTGCTGCTATAATTTCGGTCGTTTTCGACGGCGTTTCATCAGGGCGCTCGGCTTCGGCGGCGCCGGCCGCGCCTGCTGAAAATAAAAGCGCCGTAAAAACAGCCATAATCGCGTTTTTTTTCATTGTTGTATAATTTCCGATATGCGTCCCGCCCAAAAAGTGCGGCCGAAAGGCTGTCACACGCCCGTCAAAACGGCCAATTTTCAAGTTCCGGTATAAACTTGTAGTCGGTCAGGTCAAATTGTATGGGTGTGACGGAAATATAACCGCCGCGCAGGGCGTTAAGATCGCTGGCCCGGTCCGTATCCTTAGGCTTAAAATCCCCGGTCATCCAGTAATAGGTGTTGCCGTGCGGATCCCGGCGTTTGTCAAACCAGTCGTTGAAGGAGGTGCGGCTCTGGTTTGTCACGCGCACTCCTTTTATCCGCGTGGCCGGGATATTGGGTAGGTTAACATTGAGCAGCGTGCCGGGAGGCAGTTTGCGCTTTTTCAGCAGCCCGGCTATTTTTACGGCGAACGCGGCCGAGGCGCTGAAATCCGGCTTGGTGAAAGTGTCCAGCGAGATCGCCAGCGAGGGGATGCCGAGCAGCGCACCTTCGGTGGCCCCTGAAACCGTGCCTGAATACAGGATATTGTAGCCCTGGTTGCCGCCAAGGTTTATGCCGGACACCACAAGGTCGGGCTTTTTCTTCATTATGGATTTTATGCCAAGTTTCACGCAGTCCGCCGGGGTGCCGCTGGCCGCGTAGCCGAAAAATTTTCCGTTGCGGTTTGCCGGAACTACCCTGAGCGGGTCCGCTATGGTTATGGCGTGTCCCACGGCGCTGCGCTGCGTGTCCGGCGCGACCACCGTTACATTGCCAGCTTTTTTAAGGGCGGTCGCCAGGGCGAAGATGCCTTCGGCGTAAATGCCGTCGTCGTTTGTTATAAGTATTTCCATAGAGTTTAAATCTCTTATCTCCCGGCTGTTTTCCTGAATCGATAAAATTATATCAGTTTCCCCGCCCCGCCCGCCTGTGAACTGGTTAGTGCAAATCCTCTTCAGTTGTGATTTTTGGGTTCGCAGGGCTGCCGGGGGACTGGAACGCGAAATCAGCGTCGGGCACACCGTGCCCGCGCTTCCGGACCTCAGTCGCCGCGCTGCGCAAGCGGCTCCTTCCGGTACGGTTTCGCTAACCCAGATCCCCCGGCGCCAGCTCCACTGATAAGTGTTTTAGTTTTACACTTACCTTAGCGGAGGATTTGGGGGTGTAATGAAAAGGGCGGAATGGTTTTTAGGGCGCTGTAGGGGGCTGGGAGGGCGACAAATATTTATTTATCATGCTTTCTAATTCATCAAAGCAAAAAGGTTTAGCCAGACAGGCGTCCGCGCCGCAGGCCGCGTGTTTTTCACTCAGGCCTTCGGTTATAGAGGAGATCAAAAAAACCGGGATGTGTTTCAGTTTTTCGTCACTTTTTAATATCTGCGTAACCTCGTCGCCGTTCATCAGGGGAAGGCCCAGATCAAGGATTACCAGATCAGGCACCAGCCGGGCCGCAAGATCCAGAGCCTCGCGGCCATCGCGTCCGCTGAACACCTCGTAACCCTTTTTCCTCAAGCCGTGCGATACCAGAAACAGCAGAGCGGGCTCGTCGTCAATTACCAATATCTTTTTTGCCATTGTCAGCATCCCCCCTGTTTTAAAGGCAGTGTGAAATGGAAGACAGAGCCCTTGCCGGGCTCCGACTCAGCCCAGATCTTACCGCTATGGGCCATAATTATTTCTTTTGAGATCGCCAGCCCCAGTCCGGTGCCGCCAGCGGTTCTGTTTTCATCTGACGCCAACTGCTCAAAGGGTTGAAAGAGTTTAGGCAGATCTTCGGCCTTAATGCCATGGCCAGTATCACGGACCGCAACATGCAGCATCCCGCCTTCATCAGCCGCGTGGACGGCAATCCCCCCTTTTTCGGTATGCGCTATCGCATTGGACAATAGATTCGTGATAACCTGTATGATTTTATCCCTGTCAAACATAGCCGGGGGTATGCCCGGGCTTATATCCGTCAGCAATTCCAGCTTTTTGGTTTTCGTTATAAGTTCCATAGACCGTGCCGTTGTCCGGATCGCGTCGCTGATGTCGTTTTCTGTAATTTTAAAGCTCATTTTCCCGACGGTCATTTTCTGCAGATCCAGCACATTGTTGATCAGGCGGCCCAGGCGGTCGGCGTTGTCATGCACAAGGGAGAGCATTTCCCTGTGATCCGCGCTCAGGTTTCCCGGCTCTTCCAGAACAAGGCCTACGCCCAGCATGATAGCGGTCAGCGGGCTTCTGAGCTCGTGGGATACCATTGAAGCGAACTTTGATTTTATTTCCGCGGTCTGCCTGATGGCCTGCTCAGCGCGCTTGCGTTCGGTAATATCCGTTACAGTCGCCAGCAAAAACTTTTCCGCCTCAACCTCAACCCGCGACAGCAATACGGTGGCGGGAAAATCCTGTCCGTTTATGCGCTTGTGCGTCCATTCAAAGAAATATGTTCCTTTTTGCATTGCCGTTTCAATCATCTCTTTTGCCTTTTTGTCGGAAGGCAGGCCATCCGGCTGAAACTGAGGCGAAACATCCGCGGGCGTCAATGAAAGGAATTCGCTCACGTTTTTCGCCCCGAACATTTCCGCCATAGCCTGGTTCCCTGAAGTGAATCTCCAGGAAGGGGGAGCCAGAGTCATCAGGGCCTCGTGTGAACTCTCAAAGAGGCTGCGGAACTTTTCTTCACTGTCGCGCAGAGAGTCGCGCAATTTATACTCGTCGGTCACATTGCTGAAAATCAGCACGGCGCCTATTATCCCGCCGTCCGCATTGTGTATCGGGGCGCAGCTGTCGGCTATCTGGTATCGCGCGCCGTCGCGGGCTGTCAGCATCGTATGGTTCACCAGTTTCATCGTGATATTCTCGCGCAGGACATAACGCACCGGGTTTTCTTCAAGCGCGGAGGTGTCGGTGTGGATAATGTGGAAAATATCCTCAACAGGGTGGCCTGCCGCCTGGGCCAGAGTCCAGCCGGTAAGTTCTTCGGCCACTGTGTTAATATTCGTGATACGGCCGGCGGCGTCCGTGGCTATCAGTCCGTCACCCATAGAGCGCAGGGTGGCCGCGAGCATCTCTTCACTGTCGCGCAGCGCGTCTTCCGCCCACATGCGCTCGGTGATATCGTGAAATGACCACACCCTTGTCCTTGAGTTGGCGCCATTATACCGCAGCGGGGCGGAGCTGCGTTCAAATATCCGGCCATCTTTGAAGTGTATTGTATCTAAAATGTGCTCATTAGTATCGTAGAGGCGCTGCACTGTAGCGATTTTTTTAAAATGTCATGGTGGCGGCAAGTAGAAATGTCATGGTTTGAGGTAAACTAACCCTTCAGGCAACTAGCCAGGAGGGATTAAATGGAGCAACTAACCATGAGCAACCAGGATATAGACAAACTTA
>CAIPTO010000048.1 GCA_903867985.1 uncultured Elusimicrobia bacterium
GCTCATGGTTAGTTGCTCCATTTAATCCCTCCTGGCTAGTTGCCTGAAGGGTTAGTTTACCTCAAACCATGACATTTCTACTTGCCGCCACCATGACATTTTAAAAAAATCGCTACAAAATATTAAAAGACCCTTGACAAGATTATAACGATGGTGTATATTATTTATGTCAGCAACGTTAATTGTGTAACGTTATAAAATAACGATGCTGACACCATCGTTACGATTGTAACGCAACTTGAGCGGCCGGGAGGACAGCATGGCTAAGATATTATGCATAGACGACGACAGTGATATTCTTGACACCTGCGAAGTGGTGCTTCAGGGTATGGGACACAAGGTTGAGACAGCGATCAACGGCAAAGAGGGCCTGAAGAAGGCCGCCGCGCTCAAGCCGGACCTTATCATACTGGACGTCATAATGGACGACGCCACCGAAGGCTTTCATACCGCCTGCAAATTCCGCGGGGACGCGGCGCTGAAGCATACCCCGATACTAATGCTCACCTCCGTAAATGAAACATCGCCCCAGAAATTCAGCGCCAAGGACGGGGAATTCCTGCCCGTTGACGCTTTTATGGAAAAGCCGGTAAAGCCCAAAGAATTCGTGGCCAAGGTAACAGAGCTGCTCGCTTTAAAGAAGGAGCAGATCAATGTTGAAGGCCGCAGAGATTAAGGACCGTTCATGACAAAGATCCCTCAGCGAACCGTAGAAAGATTCTTCCGCTACTGCCAGTTCCTGCACACAAGGCTTGAAACGGGCGCGGAGTTCGTCTTCTCGCGCGAACTTGCCGCCGCGGTCGGGGTTTCGCCGGAACAGGTCCGGCGCGACCTGATGAACTTCAAACTGAAGGGAACGCCGCAGAGGGGCTACAAACTGCAGGAATTCCTGGATGAGCTCTACGCCCATCTCGAATCCTCTTCGCTGACCAAGATGGTGCTGGTGGGGGTGGGAAACCTGGGGAAGGCCATACTCTCCTATTTCCTTAAGCGCCGGCCTAACCTTTCCATCGTGGCCGCCTTTGACCTGGACCCGGAAAAGACGGGCAGGGTATATTCCGGCTGCCACGTTCACCACAGCGCCCAGCTTGAAAAAATAGTAAATAAGGAAAAAGCCGCAGTGGGCATAATAACCGTGCCTGCCGCTTCCGCGCAGGAAGCAGCCGACGCGCTTGTCCGGGCGGGAGTGCGCGGGATAGTAAATTTCGCCCCGGCTCAGATAAAAGTGCCCGCGGGAGTCTTCCTTGAACAATTAGACATCACGCTTTCCATAGAAAAGGCCGCCTATTTCGCCAGGCGCATAAAACTATCCAAGGAGCTGAAATAATGAGCACACAGACAAAGGTTGACAAGATACTTGCCGGCCACGCGTTCGCCAAGCGCGACAAGATCATCCCCATCCTCCAGGAGATACAGGAAGCCGAAGGCTATATCTCACAGAACGCGGTGGTAAAGGTTTCCAGGCACCTTTCCATGCCGGCCTCGAAGATCTACGGAGTGGCGACTTTTTACAACCAGTTCCGCTTTAAAGCGCGGGGCAAGTACCACATCATGGTATGCCGCGGCACGGCCTGTCATGTCAAAGGCTCGCTTTCCGCCCTTCGCCTCGTAGAGGACTGCCTTAAAATAAAGGCCGGGGACACGACCCGCGACGGACTCTTCAGTATAGAAGTGGTAGTCTGCATGGGCGCCTGCGGCCTGGCCCCGGTTATCAGCCTGAACGGGGAATGCCACGCGAAAGTAACCCCAGAGAAACTTAAGAATTTAGTTGAAGAGCTCAAGCTGAAGGAGACAAAATGACATCATCCGCTGATAATTTTATAAACACCGCCCTCTCCTCTCTGCCGGAGAAACAGAGAAACGCTTTTTTAACAGGCGCCTTCGGCAAGGGGGACTGGACCATAAAGACCGCGGAGCTGCGCCACGAGACGGTAAAGCAGCCCATAATTTACGTGGGAGCCGGGACTTGCGGCCTGGCCGCCGGAGCCGGGAAGACGCTGGCAGAGGTAAAGACCTGGCTGAAGAAAAAAAAGATAAAAGCCGAGATCGTGGAAGTGGGCTGCATCGGTTATTGCGCGGCCGAGCCGCTGCTGGACGTTCGTCTGCCCGACATGCCCAGGATCTCATTCCAGCGGGCGACCGCCGAAACGACCGCGGAACTGCTTGATTCTGTTTTTACAAAGCGCTCCCCGCGCAAAGAAAATGTTCTGGGACAATTCGCGTCTGAAGGCGCGAAGCTCTGGCCCGGAGTGCCGCTGATGAGCGAGCACCCTTTCTTTAAGAACCAGATGCGCTTCGTCCTGAAGAACTGCGGCCTGGTAAACCCTATTTCCATAGAGGAATACATCGCCAGGGGCGGCTACAGCGCTTTCCTAAAAAGCATACACACCATGACGCCCGTCCAGGTCTGCCAGGATGTTGAGACCAGCGGATTGCGCGGGCGCGGCGGCGGCGGTTTCCCGACGGGCAAAAAATGGAAGATGGCGCTTAACTCCGACGCCGACCAGAAGTATATCATCTGCAACGCCGACGAAGGCGATCCGGGCGCGTTCATGGACCGTGCGGTCATTGAAGGCGACCCGCACAGGGTGCTGGAAGGTCTGGCCATCGGGGCTTACGCCATACACGCCTCCAAAGCTTATGTTTACATACGCGCCGAATACCCGCTAGCGGTGAAGAACCTCACGAAAGCTATAGCCGACGCCAAGAAAATGGGGCTGCTGGGCGAGAATATTTACGGCAGCGGATTTGACCTCGACGTGATCATCAAGATGGGCGCCGGGGCTTTCGTCTGCGGAGAAGAGACGGCCCTCATGCACAGCATAGAAGGCAAGCGCGGAATGCCCAAACCCCGGCCGCCATATCCCACGGTGCGCGGACTTTTCGGCAAGCCTACGGTAATTAATAATGTAGAAACGCTGGCGAATGTCGCAGAGATCATTGAAACCGGCGCGGACAACTTCGCGAAAATCGGCACAAAGACCAGCAAAGGAACAAAAGTGTTCGCCCTTTCGGGCATGGTGCGGCGCACCGGCCTGGTGGAGGTTCCGATGGGCACAAAGCTCCGCCAGGTGGTCTTCGACATAGGCGGCGGCATCCCTAACGGTAAAAAGTGCAAAGCCGTGCAGATAGGCGGCCCCTCGGGCGGCTGCATACCCGAAGCGCATCTCGACCTTGAATGCGACTATGAAGCGCTCAAAAATTTCGGCGCGATCATGGGCTCCGGCGGGCTGGTGGTGCTGGACGAAAACACCTGCATGGTCGACCTGGCGAAATATTTCATGGAATTCATACAGAACGAATCCTGCGGAAAATGCATCCCCTGCCGGGAGGGCACGCACCGCATGCTGGAGATCCTGCAGGCTATAACCCGCCCGCGCCGCAAAGAGGACGGCCTCGACGCGCTATTCCGCTTCCAGGGGATAATGTACCTGAAAGAGCTGGGAGAGATCATAAAAAAAACCTCCCTGTGCGGACTCGGTCAGACCGCGCCGAACCCCGTGCTTTCAACGCTAAAATGGTTCCGCGACGAATATGAAGCCCATATCTTCGACCGCCAGTGCCCGGCCGGGGCCTGCCGCGAACTGGTGGGAGCTCCGTGCCAGAGCGGCTGCCCCGTGGGCACCGAGGTCTGGCGCTACATAGCGCACGCCAGCCGCGGCGAATACGAGGACGCCTACCGGACCATCCGGGCGGCGAACCCCTTCCCGTCGGTCTGCGCCCGCGTCTGCGATCACCCCTGCGAAACGGTCTGCCGCTGCGGCACCACCGGCGGAGAACCGATAGCTATACGCACGCTCAAACGCTTTATCGTGGATAAGGTCCCGGCCTCGGCTTACAGGCACGCCCCGGTAACCGTCAAGGCCGGAGCGCCCGCCGTCGCCGTAATAGGCGCGGGGCCTTCCGGCCTCACGGCAGCCCACCAGCTCTCGCTTCAGGGATATAAAGTCACGATCTTTGAGAAAGAGTCAAAACCGGGCGGCATGCTGATCTCAGGCATTCCGCAATACCGCCTGCCGCGCGCTGTGCTGGAGAAAGAGATCTCCGCCCTGCTCAATAAGAATATCTCGCTTAAATGCGGGAAAGAACTTGGGAGGGATTTTACGCTGGAAAGCCTTTCCAAAGCCGGCTTCAAAGCCGTCTATGTCGCGCTTGGCTCCCACAAGAGCAAGAAACTGGGACTTAGGGACGAAGAGAGCGAAGGCGTGATCCCCGGCATCAAGTTCCTGAAAGCTTATAACCTTGAAGGCAAATCGCTCGCCCGGGGACGGGTGGCTGTTATCGGCGGAGGAAATTCCGCGCTTGACGCCGCCCGGGTAGCCGTACGGCAGAAGGGCGTAAAATCGGTAACCGTCTTCTATCGCCGCAGCCGCTCTGAAATGCCGGCTTACGCGGAAGAGATAGAGGCCGCGCTGCAGGAAGGCGTGAAACTTGAAGTTCTACAGGCTCCGGAGGGATTGGTCACAAAGGGCGGCCGTCTTACCGGAGTGAAGTTCACGCGCAACGAGCTTGGGCCGAGGGACGCCAGCGGACGCGCCCGCCCGGTACCAGTCGCCGGCAGCGAACACGTGGTGGAAGCGGACACGCTTATCGCCGCCATCAGCGAAGAGCCGGAAACGCAGCCTCTGTCGGAACTTACTCTGTCGAAATACGGCCTGCTTGTGACTAACGGCCAGTCATATTCCACCGGCCGCGCGGGAGTATTCGCCGGCGGAGACGTTACAACCGGTCCCGGCACGGTGATCAACGCCGTCGCCGCCGGAAAGAACGCCGCCGTTATGATCGACCGGTTCCTCACCGGCAAACAGCTGAGGGTCATAAAGAAGGTCCGGCTGCCGTCGGTTTATGTCGAGCCCGTCCAGTCCGCGCAGGACGGCGGGACGGCGGGACGGCTGGCGGCCGTCCACCTGGCCGCCGCGGCGCGCGCCAAAAACTTCAAAGAAGTGGACCTGTGCGTGACGGAAAAACACGCGCTGTGCGAAGCCGGCCGATGCCTGCGCTGCGACATCGAATTCACACAACCCGAGCAAGGAGAGAGGTGATATCATGTTAAACATAGAAGTTAACGGCAAAGCCGTACAAGCTAATCAGGGCGAGACTATACTGCAGGTGCTCACCCGCCAGGGGATAAAGGTCCCCACGCTGTGTCATCTTCCGGGTCTCGCGCCTTCAGGAGCCTGCCGCATGTGCGTGGTAGAGGTTGAGGGCGCGCCCTCGCTGATACCCTCCTGCTCCTATCCGGCGGCGGACGGCATGAAGATAAAAACCAACACGCCGCAGATCCTTTCGGCGCGCAAAGCCATTGTGGAGCTGCTGCTTTCAAACCACCCGCAGGATTGTCTTTACTGCATACGCGGGGGGGATTGCGACCTCCAGCGCCTAGCCAAACAGCACGGGATACGCAATCGTGTTTTCAGCGGGGAACGTGTCAGACGGGAGAAAGACACCTCAAGCCCTTCCATAGTCCGGGACCCTGAAAAGTGCATATTGTGCGGCAAATGCGTGCGGGTCTGCGAGGAAGTTCAGAATGTCTCGGCCATAGATTTCATACACCGCGGGAATAAAACCGTGATCGGCACGGCCTACAACCAGGGACTCAACGTCTCAAGCTGTATCAACTGCGGTCAGTGCGTGCTTGTCTGCCCCACGGCAGCGCTCTCCGAGAAGAGCCATGTTAACGATGTGCTGAAAGTCCTGAGCGCTCCGGGAAAATACGTGGTGGTTCAGCACGCCCCGGCGGTCTCGGTTTCCATAGCCGAGGAGTTCAACTACAAGCCCGGCACGGACATTGACGGCAAAATGACCGCGGCCCTGCGTAAAGTCGGTTTCAAAAAAGTTTTTGACACCTCCTTTACCGCCGACCTCACCATCATGGAGGAGGGTTCGGAACTGGTAAAACGCGCTACCGGCGGCGGAGTGCTGCCCATGTTCACAAGCTGTTCACCAGGCTGGATAAAGTTCGTCGAGCAGTTCTATCCGGAGTTCATACCGAATCTCTCCACCTGCAAGAGCCCCCAGCAGATGATGGGCGCGCTCATAAAGTCGTTCTTCGCGGAGCGGGAAAAGATAGATCCGGCCAACATCGTCAGCGTCTCGATAATGCCCTGCACGGCTAAGAAATTCGAATGCGGACGCCCGGAAATGGGACGAAATTCTCACAGCGACGTGGACTACGTACTCACGACCCGCGAATTCGCTGAACTGCTGCGGATCACGGGAGTAGATCCTTCAGTTCTTGAACCGGAAACCCCGGACACCCCGTTCGGGGAGCGGTCAAGCGCCGGCAAGATGTTCGGCGCTTCCGGCGGAGTCATGGAGGCGGCGGTGCGCAGCGCGTACTTCCTTATTACCGGCGGAGAAATGCCTAAGTACACCATACAGGAACTGCGCGGAATGAAAGGGTCCAAGGAGCTCCGGGTTAAAGCCGGAAAGATAGAACTGGGCGCGGCTGTGGTCTCGGGCCTTGGCGCGGCGCGCAAACTGATGGAAGAAATTAAAGCCGGCCGTTCCGACCTTCAGTTCATCGAGGTTATGACCTGCCCCGGCGGATGCATTAACGGCGGAGGACAGCCGCTGCGAGCGGACATCGAAGCGGTCAAAGCGCGTATGAACACGCTGCACCAGATAGACAAGGACGCTCCGCTGCGCGTGAGCCACAAGAATACGCAAGTCAAGCGCCTGTACGAAGAGTTTCTGGGCGCCCCGCTCGGCCACAAGAGTCACGAGCTGCTGCACACACATTACAACAAGCGCGACGTCCTAGCCTAGGCGCGAAAAACGAGGTTTAAATATATGATCACCACGAAGAACATTCTTATAGTCGACGACGACATAGACCTGCTGGAACAGACCTCTTTGACAATGAAGGCGGAGGGGTACCGGGTGGCGACAGCCCAAAGCCAGGAGCAAGCCGAGGAAACGCTGCTGGAGTTCATACCCGATCTGGCCATCATCGACCTGATGATGGAGCACATGGACTCCGGGTTCGCCCTGTGCCATCACATTAAAAAGCTTTATCCGGAAGTGCCGGTGATAATGCTTACGGCCGTGGCCGCGGCGACCGGCATAGATTTTGCCGCGCGCCAGGACGGCTCCGCCTCGTGGATGAAGGCCGATGTTCTGCTGGACAAGCCGGCCCGTCCCGAACAGCTCAGAGGTGAAGTGCGCCGCCTTATGCGGATTTAACAAAGAGATGAAATTTGCGGGCCCGCGGGAGTAATTACACCATGAACGACATCACTCCGCTTGTAAAGACAATTACGGAGAAATGCAGGACCTGTTATACCTGCGTAAGAGGCTGTCCGGCCAAAGCCATCAGGATTTCCAGCGGACAGGCGGAAGTTATCAAGGAACGCTGCATCGGGTGCGCCAATTGCGTCCTTATGTGCAGCCGGCAGGCCAAGGAAGTGCGGAGCTCCGTGGCTGAAGTCCGGGCGCTGCTCGCGTCCGGGGCCGAGACCGCTATATGCCTGGCGCCCAGTTTTCCCGTGGAGTTTCCCGAGCTGGACCCGCTCAGGTTCGCCGGGATGCTAAAAAATCTGGGCTTTAAGTATGTGACCGAAGTGGCTTTCGGCGCCGATATGGTGTCGCTGAAATACCGCCGCCTTGTGAACGAAAACCCGGGCAAAAAATATATCAGTTCCGCCTGCCCGGCCATAGTCTCCTACATAGAAAAGTACCATCCGGCGCTGGCCGCCAATCTGGCGCCCATAGTTTCGCCGATGCTGGCCTCCGCGCGCATAGTTAAAGCCCGCTACGGCGCAAATTTAAAGGTCGTATTCGCCGGCCCCTGCGTGGCAAAAAAGGACGAGGCGCTCAGACACCCGGGGGAGATAACCGGAGTTATCACTTTCCGCGAACTGCGCGAACTGCTGGAAACGGCCGGCGTCAGCGACGCCACGTCCCTTAACGCGCATTTCGACCCGCCATATCCCTCGAAAGGAGTGCTTTATCCTATCGGCGGCGGACTGCTTACTTCCTCCGAATTTGAAGAAGACCTTATGAGCGGGAAATTTCTGTCCACGGAGGGTCTGGAGAATTTTACCGACGCCCTGCGTAATTTCGAGCACGGCGACATGGACGCGGATTTTCTGGACATCCTCTGCTGCAACGGCTGCCTGATGGGGCCGGGGATGACGACGAAAAGTTCACGCTATTCCAGACAGGCCTCTCTGCGCCGGTACGCTAAAAAAAGCTATCACAAGATAAAGATAAGCGACTGGGAAGACGCGATTCAAAAGTACCGCAATCTTGACTATTCCACCGGCTTTAAACCTGAAGACAAACGCATAACGCCTCCTCCCGCGGCCGAAATAAAGGCGATACTTGAACGGATGGGAAAACCGGTCCCGGAAGACGAATTGAACTGCGGCGCCTGCGGCTATCAGACCTGCGTGGAACACGCCACGGCCATTTACCGGGGGCTGGCCGAGAGTGAAATGTGTCTGCCGCACACCATAGAAAGGTTGAAGACCACAGCCAAGGAATTGGCGTCCTCCTACGGCCAGCTCGCCAAGACGAAGCAGGCCCTGCTTCAGTCCGAAAAACTGGCCAGCATGGGCCAGCTTGCCGCCGGCGTCGCGCACGAACTGAACAATCCTCTGGGGGTGGTGCTGCTGTATTCGCATCTGCTGGCCGATCAGTGCCAGAAAGACTCCAGGATCTTCAAGGACGCGCAGATGGTCACAGAACAGGCGGACCGCTGCAAGAAGATAGTCGGAGGCCTCCTTAACTTCGCAAGGAAAAATAAACCTTTTTTCAAAAAAACCGACCTGCGGAAGCTGGTGGACGCCCATTTCAAGGGACTGCCCGTTCCCGCGAATATCAGGCCGGACATCGCGCACGACGGCGCGGAATTGGATGTTGAGGTGGACCCCGATCAGATAACGCAGGTATTCTCAAATCTGATAACCAACGCCATAGAAGCCATGCCGGCCGGCGGCTCGCTTAAAGTTTCCACGTTTCAGCAGGGCGGCTATATCTGCTTCAGCGTGACGGATTCCGGCACCGGGATAAGCGAGGAGAACAAGAAAAAAATATTTGAGCCTTTCTTCACGACTAAACAGATAGGCAAAGGCACCGGCCTGGGCCTGGCGGTTTCTTACGGCATAATAAAAGTGCATAAGGGGAAGATCATGGTGGAATCCAACGCCGACATCGCAAAGGGCGCCACCGGGACCACCTTCACGGTAGTCCTGCCGAGACAAACAGCGGAAGTCAGGCAGTAGAAGAAAGCAATTGTGAGTTTAGCGGAGGACAGTAACGTATGAGCGACGATAAAAACATCAAATCGGCGGGGGAAAAACATGCAGACATATAAGATCCTGATAGTGGACGACGAAGCCGGCATGCGCTCCGGAGCCGAACGATCGCTGGAAGGTTTTGAAGTCCCTCTGGAAGATTTTTCAGACAGCGTAATTTTTTCGGTTAGGACGGCGGCCACGGGTCTTGAAGCCGTGGAAGCGATAGCGGCCGATAAGCCCGACATGGTGCTGCTGGACTATAAACTTCCCGACATTACCGGGCTGGAGGTTCTTGAAAGAACCGGCGAAGCGGCGAAGGATATAATCGTGGTGATGATAACAGCCTTCGCCTCGCTTGAAGTAGCCGTTAACGCGACCAAGCGCGGCGCCTTCGATTTCCTTGCCAAACCCTTTACACCGGAAGAGCTCAGAAGCACCATCCAGAAAGCGGCCCGGCATATTTATCTTCAGCGTAAGGCGCGACGCCTGGAAGAAGAAAAACGCCAGGTCCGCTTTGAGTTCGTTTCCGTACTGGCCCACGAGCTCAAATCCCCGCTGGCGGCCGTGGAGGGCTACATGCACCTGATCAAGGAGCGCTTAAAAGGGCAGGAGCTTTCCTCCTACGATTCGATGGTGGACCGCAGCCTGATACGCATGGGCGGGATGCGCAAGCTGGTGATGGATATGCTGGACTTGACGCGGCTGGAATCAGGCCGTAAGAAACGTGAAATCGCCCCGCTTGATCTTGTAAAGCAGGCCCGCAACGCCGCCGACGCGGTCACCGAACAGGCCAAAGCCGCGGGCGTGACCATAGAGCTGACCCTGCCGGAAGAATTGCGCGCTAACGCCGACGCCGGAGAAATGGACATAATAATGTGCAATCTGCTCACCAACGCGGTAAAATACAATAAGCCCGGCGGCAAGGCCACGCTTACTCTTAAAGCTTCTGACGGCTGGATCGACATCACCTGCAGCGATACCGGCATAGGCATGACCAAAGATGAAACTGCCAGGCTGTTCCGTGAATTCGTAAGGATCAAGAACGAACACACCCGCAATATACCCGGCAGCGGCCTGGGCCTTTCGATCATAAACAAAGTGGCGCAGCTCTACGGCGGAGATATCAGCGTGGACTCGGAATGCGGTAAAGGAACAAGCTTCCGCGTCCGGCTGCGAAGCGCCGCGCCTGTGCCGCAACCAGTGGTTAGCCTGAATCCTGCAGTTCATGGTATATCTCAGTGATAAAATCAGGGAACAGAATTATTCTGCAGGATTCCCCGCAGCAGCGGGTTGAGGATCAAGCGCTATGCGCGATGCATCCGAGAAGGTGTATGCCTCCCGAATGGGCGCCCGCTATGCGGGCGGAAAGTTGAAACTGCAACTTTCAGGCCAGCGCATAGTGATAATTTGCGGGCGCTGAGACCACCCCATTCGCTATTCACTAACCGCTGCCGTATTCGCCGGAGGTAAATTATATTATGCCTGCTACCGAGACAAAACAGCCAGACGGCATCACGAAGTATCTAAACAACGGACGCGATTTCATAGACGAAGACGCCATTGAACTCTGCCTGAAAAAAGCCAAAGCCGACCCCGCGCGGGTGCGCGAAATAATCTCCAAGGCTCTGGCCTCCTGCGAAACGCTGGAACCCGGTGAGACCGCGACACTGCTGAGCGTGGAGGACCCCCTGCTGCTGGAGGAGATGTACGCCGCCGCGGCGCTGGTTAAGAAAAAAGTCTACGACAACAGGGTCGTCACTTTTGCGCCGCTGTACTGCGCCAATCTCTGCGAGAACAACTGCCTCTACTGCGGTTTCCGCAAAGACAACACGTCCGAGATTAGAAGAAAACTTTCCATGGATGAGATAAGAAAAGAGACCGAGGTTCTGGCCGGCGTAATCGGACACAAGCGTCTGGTGGTGGTCTTCGGGGAGAGCCGGGCCACCGGAGCCGACTACATAGCCGAAAGTATACGCACCATCTACTCCGTAAAGGTGAAGACCCGCAAAGGTTTCGGGCAGATACGCCGCGTTAACGTGAACGCCGCGCCGATGAGCGTGGAAGATCTTAAAAAACTGAAGACCGCCGGCATCGGCACTTTTCAGGTCTTTCAGGAAACCTATCACCGCAAGACTTACGCCGACATCCACCCCGGAGGCACTCCTAAATCAGATTTCCGCTGGCGGCTTTACGCCATGCATCGCGCGTTTGAGGCCGGAATAGACGATGTGGCCCTGGGCGCCCTTTTCGGCCTCTATAACTGGAAATTTGAAGTAATGGCGCTGCTGGCGCACGCCAAGGAGCTGGAAAAGACTTTCGGCATCGGCCCGCACACCATCTCTTTTCCCCGGATCGAGGACGCGGCCGGAACCGATTTCAACAGAAAAAGCGCGCACAGGGTCAGCGACAGGGATTTTAAAAAGCTGGTGGCCGTTCTGCGGCTTTCCGTGCCGTACGCGGGGATGCTGGTTACAGCGAGGGAAAAACCGGAGATTATCAGGGACGTGATCCCCATGTGCACTCAGCGCGACGCGTCCAGCAGAATAGGCATCGGCGCCTACTCCGACCGCTATAGCGCGCAGGAAGCCAAGCGCCAGCAATTCATGCTGGGAGACACGCGCTCGCTGGATGAAGTGATAGGCGAGCTTGCCGCTTTGGGGCATATAACCTCCTTCTGCACCTCAGGTTACCGCTGCGGACGAACGGGCGACCATATAATGAAAATGCTCAAAAGCGGCAAAGAGGGCCGCTTCTGCAAGCTGAACGCTATCCTGACTTTCAGGGAATGGCTGGACGATTTTGCGTCTCCGGCTACTCAGGCGGCAGGAGAAAAGCTGATACTCAGGGAAATAAAAGAAGCGCTGAACTCCGAAACATACAACCTTGAGATGCGGACAAAATTGACCGGGTATTACAACAGAATAAAATCAGGCGAGCGGGATCTGTGCTTTTAAAAGCGCGCGCGGAAAAATAATATGAACTTCAATGACATCACCGATATGCTCCGGGACCCGGATTCCGAGGCCTGGCTTCTGAAAAAAGCTGATGAGACCCGCCGGGAATACTGCGGCGAAGATATCCATGTGCGGGGCATTATAGAGTTCTCTAATATCTGTAAAAAGAACTGCCTCTACTGCGGACTGCGCGCCAAGAACTCCGAAGTCCGCCGCTACCGCCTGACGGAGGAAGAAATCGTCGCTGCTGCCGAAGCCGCCGCGTCCATGGATATCCGCACGGTGGTGCTTCAGTCCGGAGAAGACGATTATTTCACCGTCGACAAGCTGGCCTCGATAGTGCGCGCAGTAAAAAAGGCCGGGGTGGCTGTCACGCTTTCAGCCGGAGAAAAGACCAGAGAAGAGTACGCGGCTCTCAAAGCGGCCGGAGCCGACCGCTATCTCCTGCGCTTTGAAACCTCCGACCCCGACCTCTTCGCCATGCTTAAACCCGACTCCTCATTCGAGAACCGCTTTAATTGCCTGAAGTGGCTTAAAGAGCTCGGCTTTCAGGTCGGTTCCGGAATAATGGTAGGCCTGCCGGGACAGTCGTACGAGACGATCGCCAGGGACCTTCTGCTCTTCAGGGATTTGGACCTTGATATGATAGGCGTAGGGCCTTTTATACCGCACCCCGACACGCCGCTGGGTCCGACCCCGCGCGGGAACATAGACCTGACGCTTAAAGTCGTGGCGCTGACGCGCCTGCTGACGCTTAACGCCCACATTCCTGCCACCACGGCTATGGGCACGATCGACCGCCTCGGCCGCCAAAAAGCGCTGCAATGCGGCGCCAATGTTATTATGCCCAATGTGGGCCCCCTTAAGTACCGCAAAGACTATTCCATCTATCCGGACAAGATCTGCGTTAACGACTCCGCGGAACATTGCTCGGGCTGCGTAAGCCGCCTAATTGAAAGTCTGGGCAGGAAACGTGCAAAGGGATTTGGGCACAGCCTGAAAAAGTCATAACGGATTTGATACACCGAGGCAAAAACTATGGAAACCACGCCAAAATCTCTCCGCCTTCAGGTCGCTATCTTTGGCCGCACCAATGTGGGTAAATCCAGCATTCTTAACATGATCGCCGGCCAGGACGTATCCATAACCTCCCCGGTGCCCGGCACGACCACTGACGTAGTGGAAAAAAGCATGGAACTTCTGCCCGTCGGACCGGTGGTATTTCTGGACACGGCCGGCATTGACGACAACTCCGAACTGGGTGGTCTGCGCGCGGAGCGGACAAAGAAAATATTCGACCGCGCCGACGTGGCGGTCATAGTCTGCGAACCGGAGCTCTGGGGACGCTGGGAAGAGGAAATAGCCGCGGCCGCGCGAAAGAAAGGAATCGCCCTGTTGGCGGTGATAAATAAAACCGATTTCATCACCCCTTCGGACGCTTTCGTGGAAAAAGTCAGCCTAGCCGCGGGCGCTCCGATGCTCTGCTGCGCCGTCAATAAGGCCAAGCGCGAGGGCATGGTCGCGGAATTTAAGGCCCGGTTGCTAGCCTTAACCAATGCCGCCAAAACCCAACCTGTCACTATCGTGGGGGACCTTGTAAACCACGGGGAGACGGTGATCCTTATAATCCCGATAGACAAAGAAGCGCCTAAAGGCCGCATAATATTGCCGCAGGTACAGGTGATGCGCGACCTGCTTGACCACGGCGCGATGTTCCTAACCGCAACGGAAAAAGAATACGCATCGGCGCTCAACGCGCTTTCTAAAAAGCCGGCCCTGGTGATCTGCGATTCTCAGGTGGTGGACCTGATGGTAAGCCAGACCCCTCCGGCAGTGCCCTGTACCACTTTCTCGATATTGTTCGCGCGGTTCAAAGGGGATCTGAGCGCCTACGCCTCCGGAGCCGCCACGATAAAAAATCTGCGCCCGGGAGACAGGATAGCCGTGCTTGAAGCCTGCAGCCACCACGCCATAGAGGACGATATAGGCCGCGTAAAACTTCCCAAATGGCTCAGGGAATATGTTGGGGGGGAACTAAAGATAGACACTTTCTCCGGACGAGACCTGCCGGCGGACCTGTCCGCTTACAAACTGGCGATACAATGCGGCGGATGCATGATCACCCGCACCGAGATCCTGAACCGCATGGGCAAAGCCGCGGCCGCCGGCATCCCCATAACCAACTACGGCACAGCTATCTCAGAATGCAAAGGCGTCCTAGAGCGCGTACTTTCGCCCTTCCCCGAAGCCCTGGCAGCCTACCGCTCCGCAAGAAACTCCGCAGTATAGATATAATTTATCAAAGTCAGGCGACGCTGATGATTAAATGACTAATTTTGCGGATGTAATTACTACGACCGCTGGGGAAGCCCGGCGGTTTTGTTTTAGGGTTATCGCGGGAGAAGCATAATGCGCGCAAGTTTGAATGGAGGGCTGACGGCGGGGTGGGATAAGCGAAACCCTCCGGAAGCCCGATCTTGCGTAAGCGCGAGGGCTGAGGACGGGAGGCGCGGGCACGGTGTGCTCGACGCCGTTTTCGCGTTCCCACCCTGCCGGCAGGCCGACTTTGCATCTCGCGGCTCAGAAGCCTGAAATCTATACTTTATCTCGACTGCGGGGCGTATTCGGGGTGAAGGACCAGGCAGTAGTTGTCCATCACGAGTTTTTCCGAGCCGGGCGTTATACGCTTCAGCGCGCAGACATCGGAATTAGGGGGACAAAGCTTCGCCAGCGGATAGCCGGCCTTCACATACTGGTCGCAGGCGCCGCAGATGCTTTCCAAAGCGCCCAGGGCCTGCTCGCGCTTTTTTTCCATAAGCGCGGCCAGCAGTTTTTTCGCGTCTTCCTTCATCCTGCCGGCGAAAGTCCGCGTCGGATAGACCAGACTCAAACGCGGCTTGCAAAGCCCGGGCCAGGAGCCGGACGGCGAGCGCGCCCCGTCGGCGATAAATTCCATGCGGGCGAGCATTTTCCGGCGCAGTTCCGCCGGCGCCGGAACATCCGGGGAATATTTGCTGTGCGAAGTAAATCCGCCGAAAACATCCAATCCCGGCTCGCACGCTTCATTTGACGGATATACAACTTCCTCTCTTTCGCCAAGAAACATCCCGCCCTTTACATTTCCCTCTCCGATCATGAAAAAGCCCCGCACCGAAGGGGCCGAGAGTTTCAAGTAAATACCTTCGGCGTCCAGATCGTCGTAGGAATATACTTTGGCTTGAGGATAGAGGACGCCAAGCCCGGCAATAAGAACGGACTGTACATCGCCGCACGCTTTGCGCGATATGGAATCTTTAAAGGCCGAACCCTCAGGCAGAACACAGTTGCCGGTGAATATCAGCAATTTGCCCTGAGCGCAAAAATCAATAGGCATTTGTGAATCGTCTCCGGAGGCGTTTCCGCCGTTATAGGACGACAGAGGCTGCAGCGCCGCCGCCGGGAACGCCACTGCCGGAATCAGTCCGACACAAACCGCCGCGATAATTTTTTTCATTTATTAAACCTCACAAGAATAACGAGCCATCTCCGCTACAGAACGCCTATCTCGTCTCCAGACCTTTGACCGCCTTTTCGATCGCGGCGGCCAACGCTTTGGCGGCGGGCGAATCCTTCTTGGTTTCAACGAACAGCAGCCCCTTGTCGCCCGCCTCCACCATGTCCGGATCGAAAGGGATCCGGCCCAGGAAAGGCACATCAAGCGATGCCGCGGCTCTCTCTCCGCCGCCGGCTTTAAAAAGATTTACGTGCCCGCCGCAGTGGGGACAGGGAAAATCGGTCATATTCTCTACTATCCCCAGCACCCTCACGCCAAGCTGCTTAAGAAAATTAACGGCCTTCTTTGAATCCAGCAGGGCCACATCCTGGCCAGTGGTCACAACCACGCCGCCGGCAAGCCCCGGGAGGAGCTGACAGATTGAAAGGGGCTCGTCGCCGGTCCCGGGCGGGGCGTCTATTATAAGGTAGTCCAGATCGCCCCAATTAACATCAGCCAGAAATTGTTTCAGCACGTTCAGCTTCATCGGGCCGCGCCAGATAACCGGCGTAGCGCCCTCTTTGATCAGTGAGCCCATGGAAAGCATCACCAGGTTATCCCTGACCGGCACCGGCTCAATAGCCTTACCGTCCGATACGGGATTTACGCCTTCCCGCCCCGTCATCTTGGCGATGGATGGCCCGTGGATATCTATATCCAGCAGTCCGACCCTGAAGCCTTTGCCGCTGAGCAGCGCCGCGAAAGAGACGGCCACTGAACTTTTACCCACGCCGCCCTTATTGCTCATGACTATGACCTTATTCTTAACCCTGGCCATGTTCTCTTTTATCCGCGACATCGAACCGTCTATGGCGACCTTATGCATGATGAATCTCCAGTACCGTTCAGAGCTGCGACCTGTAACCGGTTTCCGCCCAAAGATATGCCTACCCTGAAAACAGGTCTTAATAAGTATATTTAATTATATTTTGTTATAATATTGAAAATTTGTCTCCGGAGCCTGTCCGACATAAGGTTTTTAAGGCGAAATTGACGGTTTTGAAGCCGAGCCGAAGTGACGCGAAACGAGCAGGCTCCAATGAGCCTGTAAGTTGAACGGCGCAAAGGCGCAGGCAAAAAACGGCAATTGCAGCCAAAATTCCTTATATCGGACAGGCTCCCAGAAACAATCACTTCAGCGAAAGGGGAAAAACATGAAACCCGTACTCACTCCTGAGCAGGCTGTAGACTCCATAAAAGACGGCTCATCCGTAATGGCGGGTGGCTTTATGGGCTGCGGGAACGCGTTCACGCTGATCGACGCGCTGATCAACAAAGGCTCTAAAGACCTCACGCTTATCACCAGCGACACCGCCTTCCCGGACGTGGGGGTAGGCCGCCTGATCTGTCAGGGGCGCGTAAAGAACCTGTACGCCACGCACATCGGCACGAACCCCGTCTCCGGCTGCAAAATGAATTCTGGGGAAATGACCGTCACGCTTGTCCCGCAGGGGACTTTTTCAGAACGCATCCGCGCGAAAGGCGCAGGGCTGGGCGGAGTTCTCACCCCTACCGGCATAGGCACCGATATTGAAAAGGGGAAGCAGAAGTTGACCATCGGCGGCAAAGATTACCTGCTTGAACTCCCGCTGGGCGCGGAGTTCGCCCTGATAAAGGCGGAGGTGTGCGACAAATCCGGAAATTGCTTTCTGCCAATGGCGACTAAAAACGCCGCCGTGGTAATGGCCATGGCCGCCGATCATGTTATCGTCGAAGCCGAAAAGATAGTAGAAGCCGGAGAGCTGGACCCGGAAAAAGTAACTATACCCGGCGTTTTTATTTCCGCGATAGTTAAAGCCGCGCTTCCGGCGGCTAACCTTCAGCTTAAATAGCCGACCGCCTGGCCGGAAACAAGGAGATTTATCATGGATCCTAAAGAACTTAAGAGAGTCCGCCTGGTAAAACGCATAGCGCAGGAATTTCCGGATGGCGCTCTGGTAAACCTGGGCATCGGCATGCCCACCATGGTGGCTGACTATATTCCCGCCGGTAAGACTATACTCCTGCATTCGGAGAACGGCTTCACCGGCCTCGGCCCCCAGGCGGAAAAAGGTAAGGAAGACCCCCGGCTGGTCAACGCGGGCGGACAGCCTGTAACCATACTGCCCGGCGGCTGTTTTTTTGACTCATCCATGTCTTTTGCCATAATCCGCGGCGGACACGTGGATTACACCGTTTTGGGCGCGCTGGAAGTGGATGAGCAGGGCAACCTGGCGAACTACATGATACCGGGCAAAATGGTGCCGGGAATGGGCGGCGCTATGGACCTTGTGGTGGGGGCGAAGAATGTCATCATCGCCATGGATCACGTCAATAAGAACGGCGCTCCGAAAATCCTTAAAAAATGTTCCCTGCCTCTCACCGCGGTGGGAGAAGTCGACGTCATAGTCACCGATATGGCCTTCATCCGGGTAACCAAGAAAGGCCTGGTCCTTGAGGAGATAGCCGAAGACACCACAGTTGAAGAAGTTATAAAAGCCACGGAGGCGCACCTGCATATTTCAGGCAAATTAGGAAAATTCTGAGGATCAGAGGAATAAAGGATATCTCATGCCTAACAAAATGATAATAACCTGCGCTTTGAGCGGCGCGGAAACCACAAAAGCCCAGGCTCCAGCTCTGCCGGTCACGCCCGAAGAGCTCGCGGCTTCGGCGGAAGAGGCCTGCCGGGCCGGAGCCTCCATAGTCCACCTGCACGCCAGAAACGCCGACGGCACTCCGACCGCCGACGTGAAAATTTTCAAGGCGGCCATGGACCTGATACGCAAAAAATGCGACGTGGTGATCGAGCTTACTACCGGCGGCGCGGTGGGCATGACCCCGGAAGAGCGCATAGCCCCTGTGGCGCTTAAGCCGGACATGGCGTCGCTTGACTGCGGAACAGTCAACTTCGGCAACGACTACATAATCAACACGCTGCCCATCATGCGCCAGTTCGCGCTTGAGATGAATAAGCACGGCGTGCGCCCCACGCTGGAATGCTTCGACGTCTCGCACGTGCAGTCATCCCATATTCTTATTAAAGAGGGCCTGCTGAAGCCGCCCTATCATTACGGCTTCGTTATGAACGTGCCTGGCGCGCTGAGCCTCAGCGTGAAGACCCTTTCCTACATGATCGACCAGATGCCGCCGGAAAGCTATTTCACCGTTATGGGCGTGGGCCGCGCTCATCTGCCGGGGATATACGGCGCCATAGCCGCCGGCGGGTTCATCCGCGTCGGCTTTGAGGATAATATTTACTATTCCAAGGGAAGACTGGCCAAGTCCAACGCGGAATTTGTTGAGAGAGCGGTGCGTATAACTAAAGAAGCGGATCTGGAAATAGCTAAACCCGGCGATGTGCGCAAGATGTTCGCCCTAAAAGAATAAAAGAAAAACAAACAGGAGAAAAAATGTCAAAAACCATAATCGTAAAGAAAGGCGGCAACCCGTTCGGCTCGCACAGGGTCATAGAACCCAAAGGCGCATTGCCCCAGCCCGCGCTGAAAGTAGACAACAATATGGACTACATCTATGATAACGAGATCATGATCGATGTGGAAACACTCAATATCGACTCCGCCAGTTTTACCCAGATAAAGGACGCCACCGGGCGCGACGAATCTAAAATTAAAGAGATGATCCTGCGGATAGTAGGAGAGCGCGGCAAGATGCAGAACCCCGTAACCGGCTCGGGCGGCATGTTCATCGGCCGCGTCGCAAAGATAGGCCCGAAGCTGGAGGGGAAAATAAATCTTAAGGCCGGAGACAAGGTGGCGAGCCTCGTCTCGCTCTCACTGACCCCGCTAAAGATAGAGAAGATCCTTGGTATAAAAAAGGGCACCGAACAGGTGAATGTCAAAGCCAAAGCCGTGCTTTTTGAGAGCGGGATTTACGCCAAACTCCCTAAAGATATGCCTGAGACGCTGGCCCTGGCCGTGCTGGACGTAGCGGGCGCGCCCGCGCAGACCGCCAAACTGGTGAAGCCCGGCAACACGGTGGTAATCATCGGCGCCGCCGGCAAATCCGGAGTGCTGTGCGCCTACGAAGCCAAGCGGCGCGCGGGGATAAGCGGCAAGGTTATAGGCACAACCAGCTCCGATAACGGCCTCAAAAACATGAAAGAATACGGTCTCTGCGACGTCAATCTCAAACTCAGCGCCACCAATGCCCTAGAATGCTACGAGACTATACATAAGCTGACCGGCGGCAGGATGGCCGACGTGATAATAAACTGCGTCAACATCCCCAATACCGAGATGGCCTCCATACTGATGTGCCGCGACGGCGGCGTGGTGTACTTCTTCACCATGGCGACCTCGTTCACCAAGGCGGCGCTGGGAGCTGAAGGGGTGGGCAAGGACGTGGACATGATAATCGGCAACGGCTACACAAAGGACCACGCCGACATCACCCTTAACATACTGCGCGAGTCTTCCAAAATCCGCAAGATATACGAGAAGATATACGCCTGAGAGCGCAAGAGTCCGGCCGCGGAAAATTTCCGCGGCCGGGACGCTCTAGACCACAGGAAACCCATGGTTATACAGATAAAGTCCGGGGGAAACCCTTTCGGCACGCACCGGGTTATAGAGCCCAGGGGTGTCCTGCCGCAGCCTGCGCTTAAAATAGACAACAATATCGATTATATTTACGACAACGAGATACTTGTGGACGTGGACACTCTGAACATAGATTCCGCCTCCTTCACGCAGATAAAAGAGGCGGCTGGCCGCGATGAGAAGATAATAATCGACACGATAACGCGCATCGTATCCGAGAAGGGTAAGATGCAGAACCCGGTAACAGGCTCGGGCGGAATGTTCACGGGCACGGTGGCGGTAATAGGTCCAAAATTGGCGGGGAAAATTGATTTAAAGCCGGGCGACAAGATAGCCAGCCTGGTCTCGCTTTCACTGACGCCGCTGAATATAGAAAAAATATTGGGCATAAAGAAGGGCACGGAACAGGTGAAGGTTAAAGCCAGGGCCATACTTTTCGAGAGCGGCATTTACGCCAAACTTCCCGCTGACCTGCCGCAGACACTGGCGCTGGCTATACTAGACGTGGCCGGCGCACCCGCCCAGACTGCCAAGCTTGTAAAACCGGGCTCCACCGTAGCAATACTGGGTGCGGCCGGAAAATCCGGAGTACTGTGCTCCTATGAGGCGAAGAGGCGCGTCGGAGTAAGCGGCCGCGTGATAGGCCTGGAATACTCCGCTGCAGCGGTAAAGAAGATGCAGGACTACGGTTTTTGCACCGACGCGGTGCAAGCCAACGCCACCGACGCGCTGGAATGTTACTCGAAGGTCAGCGCCCTTACCGGCGGGAAAATGGCCGATGTCGTAATTAACTGCGTCAATATCCCGAATACCGAAATGGCCTCTGTCATGCTTTGTCGTGAAGAAGGCACGGTCTATTTTTTCAGCATGGCGACATCCTTCACAAAGGCGGCGCTCGGAGCCGAGGGCGTCGGCAAAGATGTTCACATGATCATCGGAAACGGTTACACCAGACACCACGCGGATATCACCATCAACATTCTGCGCGAATCGCCGGTGATACGAAATATTTACGAAAAGATATACGCGTGATATTAGAGGATTAGAAGATTAGAGGACTGGAAGATTAGTGTTCGGACTCACTACATTGTCAGAGAACAACCGGCGGGGAAGATAAATTAAACTCTGCGAACCGCATAGCTAAATCTTTGATCCGTAATTATAATGGAGAACATGTGAAACAATACTCTAAGGTGGACTGGAAACAAATACCTCTGTGGAAAGATGTCTCCGCGCGCGACTGGTTCGACTATAAATGGCAGCTGAAGAATGTCATAAAGGATATCCTCACACTGGACAAGGTCGTAAAGCTGGACGATGCGGAAAAAAAAGACCTCAAAAATTGCCTCAAAAAGTTCACCATGGCAATAACGCCCTACTATGCGGCCCTGATGGACAAGAAAAACAAGAACTGCCCGGTCAGAATGCAGGCCATACCCCGGGCCCTGGAACTGAAAGACGACCCCTCCGATCTGTCAGACCCGCTGCACGAGGATGTGGACTCGCCAGTGCCGGGCCTTACGCACCGCTACCCGGACCGCGTACTGCTGCTGGTCACGAATATCTGCTCCATGAACTGCCGCCACTGCACCCGCCGCCGCTTTGTGGGTTTCGAAGACGTGCATATGGCTCCGGCTAACCTGGATAAGGCTATAGAATATATCCGCAGGAACAGGGCCGTGCGAGACGTCCTGATCTCCGGCGGCGACCCGCTGGTTTTGACCGACGCCGCGCTTGAAGCCATCATAAAGCGCCTGCGGGCCATAGACCACGTGGAAATAATCCGTATCGGCAGCCGCACGCCTGTGGTTATGCCTATGAGGATCACTGACGATCTGGTCACAATGCTCAAGAAGTACCACCCGATATACGTGAACACGCATTTCAACCATCCCAAGGAAATGACGGCCGAGGCAGCCGCCGCCTGCGCCAAGATGGCCGACGCCGGCATCCCGGTCGGCAATCAGAGCGTGCTTCTCAGAGGCGTTAACGACTGCCCCCAGACAATGAAGCGCCTGGTACACGAACTCCTGGTTGCTCGCGTTAAACCTTATTACATCTACCAGTGCGACCTGTCAAAAGGCATCAGCCACTTCAGAACCACCGTCTCAAAGGGTATCGAGATCATAGAGAATCTGCGCGGCCACACGACAGGCATGGCCGTGCCGACCTTTGTCGTGGACGCGCCCGGCGGCGGTGGGAAGACCCCGGTTATGCCGACTTATGTCATATCCATGTCGGAGAAGCGCGTGGTGCTGCGCAATTACGAGGGCGTTATCACCACTTACACCGAACCCTCCGCCTATACCTCGGACTGCGGAACCTGCGAATACTGCGCGGACGATAAATATAAGCCAATCGACGGGGTGGCGCGCCTACTGAACGGCGATCTGCTCACGCTTGAGCCTTCGCAGCTGACGCGCAATAAGCGCCATAAAAAATAACCGGTTGCCCGGCCTCTATCCGCCTTGGCCCGGACTGGCATTATGAATATCCCAAAAACGCTTAAAGACAGGGTAACCTTTATTATCGGCTCTAAAAAGAACGCCGGCAAAACGGCTTTTCTCAATTACGCGCTGGAGGGCCTGCGCCCCGAAACCGGAGTGGCGTATCTTAGCGCGGGCGTGGACGGGGAAAGGACGGACGCGGTTTTCGGCCACCCGAAGCCGCAGATAAGCGCCAGAAAAGGCGACCTTCTTATCACTGCGGAAACGGCTATGTCGCCCAGCGAAGCGTCCTTTGAGATCCTTAACGTTTACCCGTCTAAAACGGCGCTCGGAAGGATGGTTCTCCTGCGAACCCTGCGCGAAGGAAGAGTGGAACTCATAGGCCCGGAAAACAATTCGCAACTGTCAACGATACTATCAGACCTTGAGAAGCATAAGGCCACCACCATCCTGGTCGACGGGGCGGTGGACCGCATCACCCAGGCGGCCTCTCATAAAAAAGCTAATCTGATCTATGTGGCGAAAGTTGCGCCGGAAAATATGCAGTCAGTACTCGACGGCATAAAGCTTATTTACGCCGCCTCCAAAGCCCCTAAGTATTCCAATTGCGAACAGCTCTTCGCGGACCAGGGCCCGGCCATACTGCGCCAGGGCGATAGAGCGCTGATAAAGGGCGCGGTGACAAAAAGCAAGCTGGAGGGGCTGTTAAAGACCGATAAGACACTGATCTTTGAGGACCTGACCAAACTTTTTATCACTTACGGCGAATGGTCCGGACTTGAGAAAAACCACGCCATATATTTTGGCAGGAAGCTTGAGTTATCAGCGTTTATCATCAATTTGTATAATGTGTCAAAGGACGATTTCCTGCGGAAAATTGACAACCCGGGCCTTGCAGGTAAAATTCTTTTCAACCCGTACATTTCATAACCCTGATATGGACAAAGCTTTCATCTTCGCAGAATTCGACGGCTTTTACGACTGTTACAGACCGCTCACGCCCTATGGCAGGCTGGCCCGCGCGGCGCTGCGCTTCTATGACTCGGCCGATACGCTGAACCTGGAATATGACCTGACCGAGCGCTTCATCGCTTTTATAAAGAAAAGCCGCTTCCAGACCGATCGCCTGGAATTTCATCTGAAGAGTATGCCTGCCATGCCGGGAGACCTGCCCCAGATGCTTAGCGCGGCTGATATTTTTATAATAAAGATTTTTCTTTCCAACACAAAGGCCGTGTTCGCGACGCTGCCTTTGGAGATAAAAAAGCCGCTCGCGGCGGCCTGGCGCTCCGACGAGCTCCTGAAGGCGCTCAACCTGGGCGGAGCGGGGGAAACTTTTTATCTGTCCGACGCCTACGCGCCGGAACTCAAGGCAATTCGTGAAAAGCTCTCAGCCGCCGGCGTGGAACTCTCGCGCATGAGGGACGAAAAGCTGAAGGCCATTTTAAAAAATTGCGACCTGGATTTCACCAAACGGGAATTTCTGGTAGTGGATGAAGCCCGCGCGCACAAGATTTACGGCTCACCTGACCTGTTTTTCGAGGGCTACGACGCCGTCAACGTTATCGCCAAGCCTGTTTTCGGGCCCGCCTATCTTGAGCTTACGGCCGCCACAGAAAAGCTTCACGCCGAAGAGCGCGCCGAAGAACAGAAAATACTTAAAGAACTCTCAGCCCTGATCAGAAAAGAAAAAACCGTCATATCGGAATATCTTGAAGCCGTGGAGCGCACCGACGTTCTTTTGGCTAAAGCCCGACTGGCGCTGGAATACTCCATGATCCGGCCCAAGCTGCGCAAGTTCCCGGCCCCGCCGGCGCTGAAAAAGGCACGGTTCATTCCTTTAGAGGCGAAGCTTAAGACGTTAAAGCTGAAATACACCCCGCTGACTTTTAAGTTTTCCAGACGCGTAAACATCCTTCACGGCTCAAATATGGGGGGCAAGACCGTGGCGCTGAAAACTCTGGCTTTCGCGCAGTTGCTGGCGCAAACCGGATTTTTCGTGCCGGCCGAAACTTATGAGACCTGCTTATATGATCGCATCCACGTCGTAGGAGACGAGGAAAGCGGGCGGGCCGAAGGCCTCAGCAGTTTCGGCCTTGAGATGAACGCCTTCGCGCGGGCCTACGCCGACACCGGCAGGCATTGCCTGGTGCTCATGGATGAATTCGCGAAGACCACCAATTCCGACGAGGCCGCCGCGCTGCTTTCCGCCATAAGCGAAGATTTCTGCGGCAATGAAAAAGTTCTGGCCTTCATCTCCACGCATTTTTCGCGGCTTTCGCCGCAGAAAAACGCGGCTTTCCTGAGGATGAAGGGCTTTGACAACGCGGCCTTCAGCGCCTACTTCAGCGGGAAGACTCCCATGGAACTTACCGAAAAACTCAAAATGCTCAATAAATTCATGGATTATGAGATAACCACCAATACCGGCGCGGCCGGAATACACGACGCCATAAAGATAGCGCGGATACTCGGCGTGAGCGGCCGCATCATCGAACACGCACAGAAATTCATGACCGCAGCCGGAGAAGCGAAAGCCGCGCCGGAAGCGAAGGACCCTAAGGAGCAACCTCAATGACCGTCAGATCCAAACTCGGGCTTTCAAAAAACAAGATCGCCAAAGCCCGCGGGCTGGCCCGCGAAGTGACCGGCCCCGTTCAGGATTTCATAAACACCCACACCACGGTCACCATAGAGCGCGCCACCCTGCGCCTTCTGGGCGCGGACGGCGCCAACTCCGACGGCGTGCCGGTGCCGAATCTAGCGGCTGAGCATTGCAAAGAAACGCTTTCCGGCGGCGCGGCGAAGTATTATATAAACGCCCTTGAAAAACTTTCAAAATCCCCCGACGAGCTAAACAAAGAAATAGCCGCCGGCCTCGATATCTCCAAAATAGAATTTACTGATGAGGAAAGGATACACAGAAAAGCCGCCGCGCTGATCGCCGGCCTCGATAAGCGCATTGCCGCCAATGTGGCACACCGGGACCGCAAATTAAAAGAAGGCGCGGATAAACTTAAATCTCCGCTGATCTATGTAATTGTGGCGACCGGCAACATACATGAGGACGTAAAACAGGCCCGGGCGGCCGCGGGCCAGGGCGCCGATATCATCGCGGTCATACGCACCACCGGCCAGAGCCTTCTGGATTACGTACCCTACGGCGCGACCACCGAAGGTTTCGGAGGCACCTACGCCACCCAGGAGAACTTCCGCATCATGCGCGCGGCCCTGGACGAGGCCGGAGCGAAGGAAAAGCGCTATATCCGCCTGGTAAATTACTGCTCCGGGCTATGCATGCCGGAGATAGCCGCCATGGGCGCCATGGAGCGGCTGGATATGATGCTGAATGATTCCATGTACGGCATCCTGTTCCGCGATATCAACATGTACCGCACTTTCACCGACCAGTTCTTCTCCCGAATGATAAACACCGCGGCCGACATCATCATCAATACGGGCGAGGATAATTATCTGACCACCTCCGACGCCATCGAAAAGGCGCACACGGTGCTGGCGTCCCAGCTTATTAACGAGCAGTTTGCCAAAAGCGCCGGCATGCCGGAGCGGCTGATGGGGCTCGGCCACGCCTTTGAGATAAACCCTGACACCAAAAACGGATTTTTATACGAATACGCCCAGGCGCTCATGGCTCGCGAGATCTTCCCGAATCACCCGCTGAAGTACATGCCTCCGACGAAATTCATGACGGGGAATATCTTCAAGGGTTACGCAATGAACACGCTGTTCAACTTTATCAGCAAAGCCACTAACCAGTCTATCGCTCTTCTGGGCATGCTGACCGAGGCCATCCACACGCCTTACCTGCAGGACCGCGCGCTGGCCATAGAAAACGCCGTTTACGTCCACAACAATCTGGCCGACTTTTTCAGCGAGGTTGAGTTCAAAAAAAACGGCATCATGGTCAAACGCGCCAAGGCTGTGCTGGACGAGACTATCCTGATGCTGGCTGATGTCAGAAAAAGGGACCTTTTTGAAGCCATAGAGACGGGGATGTTCGCCGATATCAAGCGGCCCCGCAACGGCGGGAAGGGCTTTGACGGCGTCTTTGAGAAAACAAAGGATTATTACAACCCCGTGGAAGAGTATTTAAAGAAAAAGCTCAATATCGTAAAACGGAAAGCGTAAAGCGGAAAGAGTTAAGCGGGGAGATAGATATGAGACCGCACGAAAAACTTGATGTTTGGAAAAAATCAATAGAACTTTCGGAAAAGGTTTATGCCGCAAC
The DNA here is from genome assembly GCA_903867985.1 of uncultured Elusimicrobia bacterium. GTDB lineage: Bacteria > Elusimicrobiota > Elusimicrobia > Elusimicrobiales > UBA9959 > YA12-FULL-51-18. Next base: position 26,966 of record CAIPTO010000048.1, read on the forward strand.
CAAAGGATTTCCGAAAGAAGAACTCTACGGGCTTTCTTCGCAAATGCGCAGAGCAGTCATCTCAGTAGCTGCCAATATAGCGGAAGGCGCGGCACGACAGACTAAAACAGAACTAAGGCAGTTTCTTTTCATAGCCAGAGGCTCTTTAAGCGAACTGGAGACCGAGCTTCAAATATCCCTAAGACTTGGCTATATACAAACGGATGCGTTGCGGGTTATCGATAGCCTTTGCGCCGATGTGGGAGCAATGCTGACTGCTTTTATCAAAAAACTATAACTCTTTACGCTTTCCGCTTTACGTTTTACGGCAAACAGGAGAACAATGTTCATTAAACCTTACGGCGACACTCTGGACGACGGCGCGGTGCAGCTTTCCTTCACTCTGCCCATACCCTGCGGCGGCAAAGCCAAAGAAGCGGCGAAACTCTATGTGCAGAAACTCGGATTTAAACGCGCCGAGATCGTCCACGCCTCAGCTCTGTCGGATGATTTCACCTTCTTTGTGGCCTACGGAAAAACCGACGTCTCCCTTGACTACGATAAGGTGGAATACGCCGAAGCCGTGGATAAGTTTATGTCCATGGACGAGATCAACGCCTTTATAAAAACGACCTTTAAGCGCAAGATCGTAGTAGTCGGGGCCTGCACCGGTTCCGACGCCCACACCGTAGGCATAGACGCCATCATGAACATGAAGGGCTACAACCACCACTTCGGCCTCGAGCGCTACCCGATGATAGAGGCGTTCAACCTGGGGTCGCAGGTTCCCAACGATAAGCTTCTGGAATACGCCAAAACGGTAAAAGCGGACGCTATACTGATATCGCAGATAGTCACCCAGAAAGATGTCCACATAAAAAATCTTACCGAATTTATCGAGCTGGCTGAGGCCGAGAAGCTGCGCGACAAGTTTATCGTGGTCGTAGGGGGTCCCAGGGTCAATAATAAAACCGCCCGCGAACTGGGCTATGACGCGGGCTTCGGCACCGGCACCTACGCTGAACATGTCGCCACCTTCGTGGTAAAAAAGCTGCGTGAACGGCTGGCGGCATAAGAGCAACTCGCGTCAAACTGAAAGGCAGGAGAGAACTAATATGGCTGAGCACCTTAAACTGGACAATTCCGAGAGACTTTACAAGGAAGCGCAGGAAGTTATACCCGGCGGCATGATGGGGATCCGCAGGCCCTACAACTTCGTCCCGGGGGAATATCCGATATTTTTCGATTCCGCCAAGGGCGGAAAAGTTACGGACGCCGACGGCAATGAGTATATTGACATGCTTTGCGCCTACGGCCCCATAATAATCGGACACCGGGAAAAAGAGATAGATAACGCCGTTATAGCGCAGATAAAGAACAAAGGTTTCTGTATGTCCATCGTGCAGGAGATACAGAACACTCTTGCCAAAAAGGTCATTTCCATCATTCCCTCCGCGGAGAAAGTGGTATTCGCTAAAACCGGCTCCGACGCGACCACGCTCGCCGTCCGCATAGCCCGCAGCTTCACCGGCAAAACCAAGATAGCGCGCTGCGGCTACCACGGCTGGCACGACTGGTGCGTTGAGAACAAAGGCGGCGTACTCCCCAAAACTTTCGAGGACACCCTTGAATTTGAATATAACAACCTCCAGCAGCTGGAGGATCTGCTAAAGGCGCATGGTTCCGAAGTGGCTGGAATAATAATTACGCCGCTCGGCCACCCGAACGCGCATGAAGTGGAAATGCCCAAACCCGGCTTTCTGGAAGGCGTAAAAAAACTGGCGGAGCAATACGGATCGGTGCTGATCTTTGACGAGATACGCACCGGCTTTCGCGTAAGTCTGGGCGGCGCGCAGAAACTATTCGGAGTTATCCCGCATCTATCCGTATTCGGAAAGGCTATGGCCAACGGCTACGAGATCAGCATGGTGGCTGGCCGAAAAGACATAATGGATGTGCTCATCAGCAAAGCCTTCGTCAGCTCCACCTACTTCAATAACACGCTGGCTATGGCTGCCTCGCTAAAAACAATTGAAATGCTTGAGCGAGATAACATACTGGATGTTATCGCCAAGCGCGGCCACTCATTCTGCAAAAAGGTGCGCAAATATGTAAAGGCCAGCGGGATACCATGCGCTTTCACCGGCGAGCCGTGGATGCCTTACATCACCTTCGATAAAGACGAGACTGGCGCGTATAAGAAGACACGAGTTAACTTCTACACCCAGCTTATACGCCGCAAGGTCTTTCTGCAGCCTTATCACCACGGATATGTCTGTTACCGGCATTCGGCTAAAGACCTGTCTTACGCCGCGGAAATGATAGGAGAATCTCTGCAAGAAGCCAAAAAATCAATATAACGGTTTTTTTGTCACTCTTTACGATTCACGATTTACGCTAACAATCCGCCATAAGCTATAGGCTTTAGGCCATAAGCAGAGTAGAAACCGCTTACTATTTACGTTTTAGATTCACGCTTTACGACTACTGGAGGGATCATGAAAGAAGTTTTCATAGTTGACGGCGTAAGGACTGCGATAGGCACTTTCGGCGGAACGCTCGCTAATCACAGCAGCGTGGAATTGGGGAAGATCGTGCTTTCGGAACTTATAAAGAGGACCCGGCTTACCCCGGGCGACGTAGATGAAGTAATCCTCGGCAACATACTTCAGACCGCGCAGGGCCAAAATATCGCCCGCCAAGTCGCCATCGGCGCGGGCCTGCCTAAAGAAAAAACAGCCATGACCATCAACATGGTATGCGGCTCCGGCCTCCGGGCGGTGGCTCTGGCCGCACAGGCCATAAAAGGGGAAGATTCAGAACTCATCATCGCGGGCGGAACAGAATCAATGAGCAACGCCCCTTACGCCCTTAAAGGCGCGCGTTTCGGTTACAAGATGGGCAACGGCGAACTCATTGACACCATGATAAGCGACGGACTCTGGGATGTTTTCAATAATTACCATATGGGCGTCACCGCCGAAAACCTGGCAGAGAAATACGGCATCACCCGTGAAGAGCAGGATAAGTTCGCCGTGGATTCGCAGAACAAGGCCGAGAAAGCCACAAACGAAGGCAAATTCAGGGACGAGATTGTCCCCGTTGTTATCCCGCAGAAAAAGGGCGATCCGGTTATTTTTGACAAAGACGAATTTATAAAGGCCGGCGCCACGCTTGAGAAGACAGCTAAACTGCGCCCGGCTTTTAAAAAGGACGGCACGGTAACGGCAGCCAACGCTTCCGGTATCAACGACGGCGCGGCGGCCCTCCTCATTTCTTCCGGTGAGATGGTCAAAAAATACGGCTGGCAGCCGTCGGCCAGGATAGTTTCCTACGGTTGGCACGGCACCGACCCCGCCGTTATGGGCATAGGGCCGGTGGAAGCCGTGCGCGTGGCGCTTAAAAAAGCCGGTTGGAAGATTGCCGATCTTGAATTGATAGAGGCCAATGAAGCCTTCGCGGTACAGTCGCTGGCCGTGGCCAGAGAACTGGGGCTCAACCCGGGGATAGTGAATGTGAACGGCGGCGCCATAGCCCTTGGCCACCCGATAGGGGCCAGCGGCGCCCGCATTCTGATCACATTACTGCATGAGATGAAACGCCGCAACGCGAAAAAAGGCCTGGCGACGCTTTGCGTGGGCGGCGGCATGGGCGTGGCGATGTGCGTACAGACAGTGTGACAGTAAGGTATGGTGAACATATAGTTCCAAAACTTCTATAATAAAGTATTGTTCGCGGGCGATTTTGGGTAAGGGGGAGAAAATGACTAAGATCCTGGCGGTAGACGATGACCTGTTTATACTGGAGCTCTACAAGGAGATATTCACAAAAGCCGGCTTTGAGGTCCACACGGCGGAAGACTCCAGCGGCGCGATGGTTAAATTCCAGGATCTGAAACCGGACCTCATCATATTAGACGTTGATATGCCGGCCGGAGGGGGACAGAAGGTTTTTGACCGCATCCGGGGCAACCTTTTATCAGCCACGCCCGTTATTTTTTCCACCGGGGCGCCGGAAAGCGTGGCCGGCCTCGCCAAAAATCTTAACGTCATCGTCCTCAAAAAACCCGTCAATCCTGTAACACTGATAGACGCGGCAAAAAAACTTCTAAACATGCCCTGACGCGCCAGGCTGGCGGCGCCGAAACGGCGCCATATTAAAAGTGAATTTTTTTTGGTATACTTTTTTTATAAAGTTTTCATGCGCCGGCACGAGAGAAGATATCAAGCGGCCCAAACCGCAGACAGCTCAAGCCTTGACCAGGAAACCCCGCCGAGCTCCAGTTATGCCGCGACGCAACAGCTGACCGAGGAGGATATAATGCCCAAAATGGAAGTTGATATTCTCAGATGCAAAGGCTGCTATCTCTGCATACAGGTATGCCCCAAAAAGTGCATTGAAAGATCCGATAAATTCTCTAAGACCGGTTACTATCCGGCCAGCGACGCCAAAGAGGGATGCTGCATCGCCTGCCAGAGCTGCGCGCGCATCTGTCCGGATTTGGCCATAAGGGTCTATAAATAGCAAGACAGCGCGGCAGCAGAACAGTACGACAGGCGGCGTAGCCGGAACAATTCAAACAATCTACCGCTGAACTTTCTGACCGCGACGGTGTCAGGCAATATACAAAGGAGATACAATGGCGGAAAAAACGTTGATGAAAGGCAATGAAGCGCTCGCTGAGGGAGCGGTCAGGGCCGGTTGCAGATTTTTCGCGGGCTATCCGATTACCCCGCAGAACGAAGTGCCCGAATATATGTCCTGGCGCATGGCCCAGGTCGGCGGGGCTTTCGTCCAGGCCGAATCCGAAGTGTCGGCCATAAATATGATCTACGGCGCCGCAGCCACCGGCGTACGCTGCATGACCTCTTCTTCCAGCCCCGGCATGAGCCTCAAGCAGGAAGGCATGTCTTACTGCGCCGGAGCCGACTTACCCATATTCGTGGCCAATGTGATGCGCGGCGGTCCTGGCCTCGGCAATATCGCCGGCGCTCAGGGCGACTACTGGCAGGCCACCCGCGGCGGCGGCCACGGCGACTACCGCACTTTCGTGATGGCGCCCAACAGCGTGAGCGAAATGGCTAACCTCCCCGCTAAATGCTATGAGGTGGCGTATAAATACCGCCTGCCCTCCATGATACTGGCCGACGGCATAATCGGTCAGATGATGGAACCGGTGGAATTCACGACCCCGGAAGTCAATATCAAAGATCTCACGGAACCGGCCTGGGCGCTGGGCATCAACGCCGGCCGCGCGAAGCGGATAGTAAAATCATATGATCTGCGAGAGGGCTACCTTGAGAAACTGGTGCTGGAGCGCATCAAGCGCTACCGGCAGATAGAGCAGAACGAAGTGGTGTACGAGGAAAAAATGATGGAGGACGCCGAAATAGCCATCGTGGCTTACGGCACATCGGCCCGCGTAGCCGTAGCCGGCATGAAACTGGCCCGCGAAAAAGGACTTAAGGTCGGATTGCTGCGGCCTGTCACGCTGTGGCCTTTCCCCAAGGCGCGAATAGTTGAGCTGTCCAAACGCGTCAAAAAGTTCCTGGTAGTGGAAATGAGCATGGGGCAGATGGTTGAAGATGTGCTGCTCTCCCTGAACGGACGCGCGGAAACGCACCTGCTCGCAAAACCCGGCGCGGCGGTGACTACCGCGGACGAACTTTACAAAACCATAGAGAGCATCGTAAAAAAGGGGGCAAGAGAATATGCAGCTGCTAAATAAGAAGCCTGAATCCCTGCTGGATGTCCCGATGCATTATTGCCCCGGCTGCGGTCACGGCATAATTCACCGCCTGGTAGCCGAGGTTATGGACGAGCTGAACATCCGCTCACGCACGATAGGCGTTGCACCGGTCGGGTGCGCCGTGTTCGCCGATACGTACTTCAACTGCGATATGATCCAGGGCCCGCATGGCCGCGGCCCGGCCGAAGCCACCGGAATCAAACGAGCCAAACCCGGAGCCATTGTATTTTCCTACCAGGGTGACGGAGATCTGGCCTCTATCGGAATGGCTGAGATAGTGCACGCGGCTATCCGCTCCGAGAACATCACCGTTATTTTCGTGAATAACGCCATCTACGGCATGACCGGCGGGCAAATGGCTCCGACCACGCTGATAGGGCAGAAGGCCACGACCTGCGTGGAAGGCCGCACAGCAAAGCAGGCCGGCTATCCCATACGCATGTCGGAGATGCTGGCAACCATAGACGGCGCCGCGTATCTTGAGCGCACCTCGGTTCATACCGCCCCCGGCGTGCTGAAGACGAAGGCCGCCATCAAAAAGGCCTTCCAGAACCAGATAGACTGTAAAGGGTTCTCCATGGTGGAAATATTGTCGATGTGTCCCACCAACTGGGGCACACGGCTGGACAACCCGTCGGAAGCGACCAAATTCGTGGCAGAAGGCATGCTGCCGGTATTCCCGCTGGGCGTGTATAAAGGGGCGTAAAGGTCTTCAAAGGAGACAACTTATGTATCAAGGCATACGGATCTCAGGTTTCGGCGGGCAGGGTGTCATTTCGGCCGGCATATTGCTGGCCTACTCCGGCATGGTGGAGGGCAAGGAAGTAAGCTTCTTTCCGTCTTACGGCGCGGAAATGCGCGGCGGCACAGCCAATTGCTCCGTGGTCATAGCCTCGGACGAGGTCACCACCCCGATCGTCTCGGAGCCGGATACCGTAATTGTCCTGAACGAGCCGTCTCTGGCCAAGTTTGAACCTCTGGTGAAACCGGGCGGCCTGCTTATCGTTAACAGCTCGCTGGTAAACTCCAAGGCCTCGCGCACGGACATAAAAGTCCTCTATGTCCCGTGCAATGCGATAGCAGCAGAACTTGGCAACGCGAAGATCATGAACATGGTGGCTCTGGGCGCTTTTGCCGCCGCGACCGGCGCCGTCTCGGTGGACGCTATCTCCAAAGCCCTGCCGAAGGTCTACAAGAAGCTGAAGCCGGAAGTTATCGAAATTAATATCAAAGCCTTAAAAAGAGGCGCGGCAATAAACTAAGCGTAACACATATTTGTGAGAGAAAAGGCTTAAGAAGCGCTTAAGCCTTTTCTTTTTTGCCTATACCGTCCCTCACCCCTTCATCCCTTATTTTATAGAATATAACAAATGCACGCATCTCGCGACGACGACAGCCAGGACCCGAAAGAGAAGATAAACTACAAAGCCACCTTCCGCATGCTCACAGGGCTGATCGTACCGGAGAGGCGCGGGTTTATGGCGGCTTTCGCCTGGCTTCTTCTCTCCACCGCTTTCACGCTGTTCTCGCCCATCATCGCCAAATACATTATAGACACCGCCATACCGTCTAAAAACATCCGTCTGCTTGTAATGGTCGTGGGCGGCCTGTTTCTGAACTCCCTGCTGTTCATGGGCTTCAACTATCTGCTTCAGATGCGCCTGATAAAGACGGGCCAGCAGATAATGACGGACCTGAAGAAACGCATGCTCTCCCGCATGCTGGCGCTAGACCTGCCTTTCTACTCCGAGTATCCCGTCGGACGGCTCACCGCCCGCGTTCAGGCCGACACCGGCAGCCTTTACGAGCTTTTCACGGAGACGACCGTCACGATCTTCCGCGACATACTGATGTTCATCGTCACTTTCTGCGTGATGTTCTACTTCAGCCCGCGCCTGACGCTGATCCTCTCGTCGGTATTTCCTTTCGCGATCGCCCTCAGCTTTATTTTCCTAAGAAAAAGCGCCTCGCTGTTCGTTACGGTCAGAAAGCTCGCCAGCGAAATATCGGGATTCCTTACCGAGCATCTGAACGCCATAGCCCTGCTTCAGGCCTTCAACCGGGAAAAGATGGCGGCGGAAAAACTTGAGGCGATAAACAAAAAGAAATTCGACGCGGAGCTGAGCGGCGAATTAATGATGATAGTTTTCTATCTCAGCGTCATACTGCTGAGCCCTGTCGCCATAGCGATCATACTGGGCGTGGGCGGCGGGTGGGCCATAGACCGCACGATAAGCATAGGCACGCTTGTGATGTTCATACTCTACATAGACAAACTGTTCGAGCCGGTCTTCAGATTGTCCGAGCACATCAGCATAATACAGCGTTCGTTCGCGGCCGGACATCGTATACAGCGCATAATGGAACGCCGCCCGGCGATAGTCGACGGCCCGGCTCCGCGCTATATACATTCCATACGCGAGGGCATAGAGTTCAGGAATGTCTGGATGCGTTACGCCGACGACTCGCCCTGGGTGCTGAAAGACATCTCCTTCAAACTACCCAAAGGCAAAAGCCTGGCTATAGTGGGTGAAACCGGCGGGGGGAAAACAACGGTCACCAACCTTCTTTTCAGATTTTACACGCCGCAAAAAGGGAAAATTCTCATAGACGGCGTGAATCTTTCCGACATAGGTCTTAATTCCCTGCGGACCGCCATAGGGCTGGTGCACCAGGACATCTATCTTTTCCCCGGCACTATAATGCAGAACCTGAAACTGATGGATGAAGCCATTCCCGACTCGATGGTGCATGACGCCATAAAAACCATAGGTCTTGAAGCATTTTTCAAACATCACGGTCTCAACAAGCATATCGTGGAAAAGGGCGTGAACCTCTCCGCCGGAGAAAAACAGGTGATATCGCTGGCTCGCGCTATGGTGCTGAATCAGGAGGTGCTTGTGCTGGACGAAGCGACCTCGCATATCGACCCGCACACGGAACGGCTGATAAACACCGCCATGCGGCGCCTGCTAAGCAGCAGGACTATGATAGTTATCGCCCACCGGTTATCGACGATACTCAACGCCGATAACATCCTGCTGGTTTCGGAGGGCGAGATAAAGGAAAGCGGCACGCACAGCCAGCTGCTGGCAAAAGGCGGCATATACTCGAAGTTTTACAAACTGCAGTTCGGGGAGAATTAACCTGAATCCTGCAGGAACATTATGATCTTCACCCTAAAGTGGCTTTTTCCCTATTGGCGGCGGCATAAATACCGCATGTCCGCCATAATACTGCTGGGTCTGGCAAGCGCCATACTCGGCGCCGTGTATCCGTACCTGATAAAGCAGATAATAAACGGCCTTAGCAGCGGGATGACACGCGAGTATCTGCGCCGTAACATCTGCCTTATACTCGGCGTGGGCGTGGCGAATACGCTGGTAAGCGTGGTGGCGCAGCGCAACCGCGCTTATATGAATATGCGCCTGGAGTGGGAATTCCGGAAAGAGGTTTTTGAGCACATAATCAAACTGGACCGGCACTTCTACTACCGTTTCACCACGGGAGATCTGGTTACCCGGATGGTAGATGATATTTCGCGCAAGATATCATGGTTCTCGTGTTCCGGAGTATTCCGGTTCATCCAGTCTGTTCTTACGCTCACAGCCGCCGTAACGATGATGTTCCTGCTTAACCCCTGGCTCAGTTTTTGGCTGCTCCTGCCCGCGCCTTTTATACTTGCGGCTTCCATAAAAACCGGAAAAAAACTGCACCAGCGTTACGACGCGCTGCAAAAAAGCATAACCTTTATTTACGACTTCCTCGAAACCTGCTTCACAGGCGTAAAGCTGATAAAAGCCAACGCCAAGGAAGCCGCCCAGAGCGCTTTTTTCTCCGACAAGGCCGAGGCGCAGAAGGAAGCCGAAATTGCATCTTCCCGTATGGACATAATCTTCTCTTACTTTTTCCATTACGCTAATTTCGTGTCGGTGGCCATACTTTATCTGGCCGGGGGCCTGATGGTGATAAAGGGCAGCGCCACGCTGGGAGACTTGATAGCGTTTTACTTTTACTCCGGCATGA
>CAIPTO010000049.1 GCA_903867985.1 uncultured Elusimicrobia bacterium
AACCTGGAAGAATAAATTATTCTAACCCCGTCCGGCATGAGGTTTTGTCCAAGAGTCTAATAAATCGTTGTGGCGGCGGTTTCTCCGTAATAAGCAATTTTGCAGTGCCTCTAAAAACCGCATCTCCTGCATGGTCCCCGGCGGCATAAACTTTTAGTGCCTGGATAATATTGTCAGCCTGGCGCTGAGGGAAGATTATAAAACCCACAGGATGCACCCCGCATTAGTGCGAATTATTGCAAAACCATGCTCTTAAAAATAGGACGCACGGCCACTAGTTCGAATGTTGCAAACAGCAAAATTCTAGTATAATATACCTGATGAAAATGCCGGGTGTATTAGCATTAGTTCTAATCCTTTCCGCCTGCGCCGGGCCGCGTGCAACACAGCCCACGGCCGCCGCCACGGCTCAGCAGTCTGCCATAGAACAACGCCTGTTGCAAGCCGCAATAGAGCGCAGCAACCCGCGACAGATAGACTATAAAATACAGCCAGGAGATTTGCTGGAAATAGTCGTCTTTAAAGAAGACGACATGAATAGAACCGTGCGTGTAGGCGGCCATGGTAACATAACATTCCCGCTGGTCGGAGTTGTGAAGTTGATAGAACTTTCCGTGTCCGACGCTGAAAGTCTTCTGGCAAAAAAACTTTCCGAATTTCTGATCAAACCACAGGTGACCGTGCTCATAAAAGAGTACGCCAATAAACAGGTTTATGTGCTTGGTGAAGTTAAAAAACCGGGTTCTCTGCAGTTGCCGACCGAGCGCCGGCTTACCGTTCTTGAGGCCATAACCCTATGCGGCGGCTTTACCGACCTGGCCGCGCCGGACCGCACTAAAGTGCTGCGCAACGGCAATGGTCAGAATCAGAGCATACAGATTGAAATTACACGCATTACCAAACAGGGAGATAAAAGCGCGGATATTTTTCTTGAGCCCAACGACACCGTTTATGTCCCGCAGAGTTTCTTTTAACAAGAAATTAATAGCACCGCCTGCTCAGTGCCGGTATATAAAATCATGCTAGATAACGAAGAGGAAAAAGAGGCCGCTGGATTTGACATGGCCCATTACCTGGATATATTTTTAAAGCGCCGTTGGTTAGGGCTTATCGTGTGGTTTTCCGTAATAATACTCACCGCCATTATAACCTTCACCATGCGCCCGGTGTACCGTGCCTCTGCCCTACTGTTAATAGAAAAAGAACGCGGCGGCAGCGCTTTTCAGACAGGTCCGACAGTGGATGTGGGCAATGACGATTATTACCAGACTCAGTACAAACTGCTAAAGAGCGAGGCTCTGCTTAAAATTGTTTACTCGCGCCTAAACCTTGGGGATGTTTCGGAATTTTCCGGAGTGAATGGCTACCCCAAGCTTGTAAAAAATATTGCCATAGTGCCGGTGACGCGGAGCCGCCTGGTCAATGTGTACGCGGATTCTTACACCCCGCAACTGGCGGCAGAGATTGTCAACACCGTGGCGAATCTTTTTATAGAGCAAAACTTGAGCAATCAGCTTTTTATTTCAAAAGATGTCCTGAACGTGCTGCAAGGTAAAAAATCAGAGGGAGCGACCCGCGAAATTTATGAATCTTTGCCTGCGGTGGTCAATAATTCGCTTTTACAAGAGCTAAAGCAGGGCCTTGCCCAGTTGCAGTCGCGGCTGGCCGAGGCATCCGCGCGCTATACTCCCAGACACCCGCAGATTCTTTCAATCCAAGCTATCATTAAGATGCGGAAGGAGCAAATTCAGGACGCAACAGATAAGATTGTGCAGAGTCTTAAAATAGATTTATCCGGCCAGCTTAAGGGCAATAATATACGCCTTGTGGACGCTGCTATCCCGCCCTTAGAACCGATAAAGCCGCGCAAGGGTATTAATATGCTGCTGGCTGTAGTCGGCGGATTGGTTCTGGGTATTTTTGTTACCTTGCTTGTGAATTTTATCGATCAAACAGTGCACACACAGCAGGATTTGGAAGAAAAGACAGGATTGCCATTCCTTGGTATTGTGCCGTTCACTCCTCATACTAGCGACAAAACTATATATAACCACCTTCTGCTTAAGGAGCGGTCCATTTTAAGTGAATCCATACGCAATCTGCGCACATTGGTAAATTTCACCTTAGTGGGGCAGAAAAAAAAATCTTTCTTAATCACAAGCACAATGATGGGCGAAGGTAAGACCTTCGTGGCATCCAACCTTGCCGTCGCCATAGCGCAGACGGAAGAAAAAGTGCTTATAATAGACGGTGATCTGCGCCGACCCACTTTGCATAATATATTCCGTGTCTCAAACACTACGGGATTAAGCGACTTTCTTGCCGGCGGTAATGATATGGAAAGTCTAAAGTGCCTTATCCATAAAACCGATATCCCCAACCTCTCCGTTTTACCTTGCGGAACCCGTTCGGCCAACCCGGCTGAGCTGCTCAATACCCCGCGGCTTTCCGCTTTACTTGCGTGGGCCGGTGATGAATATGACTATGTTGTAGTGGATTGCACGCCTATGCATCCCATAACAGATGTATTGCTTTGGGGTAGGTATATCTCCAGGTGCATTTATATTGTGAACTTCGGCAAAACCCGCGTTGCACTTATAAAGCATGCCACCAAACATCTAACCGCCATCGGAGTGAAAATATTAGGGGCCGTGGTCAGTATGTCTAAGTTGGGCGGGCTATCCTACTACAATTACGACTACTACTACGGACCGGACGATACTCCCTCTGATCTTCCTCCCGAAAAGGATAAGTAATTCGCTGCATAAGCATCTGGGAAAAGGGGTCAGTATTGTCTACGCAACAAAGATTCTAAAGAGGCTGCGGCGCGGGAAAAGAAAGACGGCTTGCATATGAATATCGCCGGATTGAAGATGTATCGATACTGGCCGACAATATCGGAGGAATGACAGGGATAGTGTTCTATGACAAGACGGATGGGTGCTAAAGATAACGCAGTAATTGAATTACAGGTGATAAGCAAGTTGGTTGCAGATAATCTGCGTAATAAAAGAGATTTGAATGGATAAACACAAACCGAAAGTTTCCATCATAATACTTAATTGGA
>CAIPTO010000050.1 GCA_903867985.1 uncultured Elusimicrobia bacterium
CCCCACGGGTCGCAAAAATAGCACTTACTTTACAACGGTGCGGAGTAGTTTAATCCAGCATTTCCCCACAAAACGCTTTACCAGTTTTGTATTATAACCGTTGAAGCTGATTAGGTGAACACTGACTTAGCAATTCTTTGGAAGGGGGATTGCTTCCGGCGTCACCTTTATATTTCCTGTAGAACTATTCTTCGGATTAATCAAATGGCCCCTAAAATTTTAAATTGGGAAATTGTAGTCTATATTCTTCATACATTAGGCGGTGGCCTGCGGTTTATTCCAACAGAAGATATTGCAAAAAAGTGTTTTGAGATTGCCCCAGATCTATTTTCTTGGATTAAGTATCCTGAATACCCTGATAAAGATGTGGTACGGCATGCTTTGATCCGCGCACGGGATGAGGTTGGAGCCCTAGTCAGAGGCCGTGCCGGCAGGGGTAAGGGGCATGCCGCCCGATCAAATGCTGACCCCGCTTTAGATGGCTGGTCTTTAACAGCCGAAGGGGCAAAATGGATCTTAGAGCATAAATCGAGACTTGAAAAAATTCTAAAATTCCGCGAACCTGCCTCGCACCGTCAAGAACTTCTTCAAAAACTTGATCGCATCCGTCGGCATCCTCTGTTTCGACATTTTCTAGAGCAACCCGAAGGATTCGCGCCCTCACTAGGAGAGATGGCAGAGTTATTTCGGTGCAGAGTCGATTCCGAACTGGGTACTTGGGAAAAGCGATTTGAAATGATCATTAGCCAAGCCCAAATGATTCCAGACCCCAAAATCCTTCAATTTGTAGATCATTGCAGAGCAACTGTAAAAGAGCAATCAAAGGGCAGCTAACTTCTAAGGGAAAATGCATATGGCCCAATCAAGCAACGAAAAACTCGAAACCAGTATCCGCTATTGGTACCAGAATGCACAAATGGCAGTGCGCGATGTTTATGATGCGTTGATAGAAATAATCACTAACTCTGATGATCGATATGTGCGGTTAAAGCCAAAATGTGGGCGGATTGAGATAGAAATTGAACGTAAAAGAAAGGAAGCGCACAGTGTGGTCATCGTGCGGGATTTCGCGGATGGGATGACGCTTGATGTGATGAAAAAGAAAATAAAACTTATTGGTGGCCGCGTGTCTGGCATGGCAGAAGGAGATCGTGTTCGTGGTACTAATTCTCGTGGTGCGAAAGATGTGGCGGTTCTTGGCGGAGTAACCTTTGAGTCGATTGCCACAGAAGATGGCAAATATCATAAATGTGAAATAACCCCGCAAGGAACCTTCGTGCCGGACAATTCGTGTCCAAAAGATGCAAAATCTTTTCGCCAGAAACTAAAGATCCCGGAAGGATCGGGAACGGTGGTAACAATCCGCGTTAATTCTGATGTGGCGCAGGTTCCTCAGCATGATACATTAAAGGAAAAACTCGGCCAACTTATAGTGCTTAAGGATATCTTAAACTCCACTAATCGTGAAATTATTCTTCACGATATTAATAAGGGACGGAGCGATAAAATTATTGCTTCACGATTTGAGGGTACCGAGCGAGTTAGTGAACGCTTCAAGGTTCCTGGATACGAGGGCATAGAAGCTAAATTAACTATTTGCCGCTCTAAAACACGTTTTGATGACCGTACCCCGCGATTTCGGCGAGGAGGGATACTGGTCAAATCAAAGCATGCAATTCATGAGGCGACACTTTTCGCCACAGACCTGGAAAACGACCCAAACGCGCAGTGGTTTTACGGACGCCTAACCTGCGATTTTATTGATGACCTATGGAATGAATTTGATGATAGATTTGAAAAAGGGTTGGGAGGCACGCCGAATAATCCTAGACTAATCTATGACCCATTACGTAAAGAAGGACTTTCCCGAGAACATCCTTTCATCGATGCCTTATTTAAAGAGGCACTTAAAAGGCTACGCCCCCTTGTGGAGGAAGAACGGCAGCGCACTGAAAAGCAGCAAGCACAAATCGAGAGCAACGACACGCGTAAGCGCCTAAATGCACTTGAAAAAGCGGCAGCCAGATTTATTAGCGAGAATCGGTTTACTGAAGAAGCCAGCAGGAATGCAGATGATACGGTTTCAGATTCGATATTTGAGAAAAATGGTTATAGCTTAACACCGCCCTTTTGCCAAATGGTTGTGGGGCAGAGCCGCCAGTTCTGGCTCAACATAAAACAGAAAGCATTCCCCGAATTCTCAATTGGTAATTCGGTGGAAATTTCATGTTTAACGAACGAAATAAGTGCGAGTAGGCAATTTGGAAATCTAGAAGCTCACCCTAGTCGTGAAAATGTCCTGCGATTCGTATGGAAAGTAAAAGCTGAAAAAGTGACCAAAGCAACCGCCGTTAAAGTACGTTGCGGATCAATCGTCGGTGAATGTGCTATCGAAATCTTTGCTGACGAAAAAGACCAATTCAGTGATGTAACGGCGCTGTGTTTTAACCGGCGCAAATATTCTATTGAAATCGAAACGAAAAAGAATCTCTGGTTGTATGCTCCTTGCAGCGGTATCCTTGAAAAACCCACAAAAGTGGAAATCGAATGTTCAAGCGGAGAATTCAAAATCACCGGTGAGCGAATCATGCAGCCTTTTCCGAAACTGGGGGTGTCAAAGTGTAAAGTTACCATAACGGTGAAGGCTCCTAATCAAAAAGCAACACTCACCGCATCGATTCCTGGACAGAAATGTTCTGCAGAAGTGGTTTCTTTAGATCCTGCGGGGCCAGCTATCAAAATCGAGCTAAAGGATTTAAACTACGGAAATCAAAGGTATATGTGGCAGGGAAACATTCTTCAGATTGCAGCAAGGCATCCGTCGCTCAACCGATATCTGGGGGCGCCACCAAACTTTTCTGGACAAGAGGATAAACATTACAGGGTCCTTCTTGCGGAAATTGTAGCGGAGGCCGTATGCTCTCGTTTACTCAGCCGCAATGCAAATGACCAGCCTGGCGAATACTCTGATTTCGACTGGGATGCCTACTATGCTGAGTATTGTAGAATGATGACCAAGTTCTTGCCCATTGCACACGAAACACAGGTAAAACCTTAGGCGGTAACTGGTCTTATGTTTCCTATCAGAGCAAGGAACAGGGAGGCAACTAATGTCCACGCTGCGTTTATTTAGTGATTTGATGATACAGATAGCCCCAGCGATTACATTTCTGACTGTGTTTATTGCTTTATGGCAAATACGTATTGCAAAAAATGCTTTAGTGACCTCATCTAAAAGAGAAGCTGTCACCTTAGCCGCAGATAAGTGTAAAGAGGCTGCAGAGGAATTAATTCCATTACACACTCAATTGACTACTAAACAGATTATTTGTTTCTGGGAATTAACAGACAATAAGTCTTGCGATATCAATCTCGTTAAACATATAGAGGCCATGAATTGGTTTGAAGCAATGAGAAAAAACATTGACTCATTCTCAAGTCTTGTTAATTTTGCGAATAAGATTGAATCTTTCGCAATGTATTTTGCAAATGGTGCTGCAGACGAACAGATTGCATATCCTGCGATGGGGGAAACATTTTGTAATTGGGTAAAATGCATTGCTCCTGTTATTGTCGGGATGAAAAAATTAAATAATTGTACTAGCTACTATTCAAACACCATTAGCCTATATAAGATTTGGTCACCAAGAAGAGCCAATGACAAAATCTGCGAAGAAATTACCAAATCAAACGCTAAAAAACAGGAATTAACAGATAATTCAATAAAGCCTTTAGGCACCTAGTGAATTAACCTCATACAACTTTTCCCGCAAGGCCGCGGTTGTTGGCGCGGGCCAGGCCCTGGACTAAGGCTACTGCAGGGCCCTAAAAAAGATTGCTAATTATTCGACCACCGGCGGCTTCGAGCACGACCGCGGCGCAGCTGGTTGCTCGACGGAAGATATAAGGATTTATGGAGTGCTAATTATGCGGGATTTTGCGGGGTACAAAGACAAGCGGGCGTTTGTGAAACGCGCACCTGGGGCCATTGCCGGCCGGTTTTTTTAAGATTTTCCCTATGAAACCGGGGTTTTGCCTTTTTGCCGGGTGTTGGGTTATGGCGTGGTCGACCAGCGTTGGGGGAAAAACACGAGGGGGAAATCACGAGGGGGAAATCCTTGTCCATAATCACCGGAATTTGTAGGATTTAAATTATCAGGGCTGCCTCCCTCACCTACCCCCAAATAGGCAGCCCTGCCATTTTTTTATAATGGTGCTGGATAGGATGCCTGGGCGTGGCGGGGATTCGTGGCGACGAGCAGGTTAAATTTCTTTTTGCTTCCCCCGCCCTACCCTCCCCCGGTGTCGCAAAACTTATAGTTTTGCGACACTCAAATAATAAAAAGTAAAATCCCCCGACGTGAGGGGGGAAAGCCAGGTTGAACTTTTGCGACACTCGCGGGAGGTTGCGAATTTCTCTTTTTCCCCGCAGTTGAATTCCTCCATTACTGGCTCTGCTTCTTCTTCGGGGCGAGCGAGCGGAGCGCTTGCCCGCCGCGTTAGCGACGGGCAAAAGGCGACGCCGCGAGCATAAGATGCAGTATACCGCTTTCTTGCAAGGCCGCGGTTGTTTGCGCGGGCCGGCCGCCAGCGGCGGTTAGGGGGCGCGGCTGATGCTTAACCTGGCCGGGGGTAACAGGGAGTAAATGGTAATACTGTTGTAGGGCTATAAAAAGGACTGCTAGTTATCCGGCCGCCGGCGGCTTCGAGATCGGCCGCGGCGCAGCTGGTCGCTCGACGGGAGGTATAAGGTTTTAGGGACTGCTAATTATGCGGGGTTTTGCAGGGTACAAAGACAAGCGGGCACTCTTGAAAGCGGCTCCTGGGCCTATTAACGGCCGGTTTTTTTCGGGTTTTCCCTATGAAATTAGGATTTGCCGGGTTTTTCGTGCTTATCAATATCAGAAATCGGAAGACCCTTTTGACTTAAAATATAATCTCTTAAAAGGACGCCGACAACCGACAAAACATCTTCAGCTATAATCCCACGCGAATAAGCTTCTTGTTTGACAATATTTAATTCTTCTGCGTTTAGAAAAGTTATCAATTCTTCTCTGGACGCTTTCATGGCCGCCGTTTGAATATCGTAAGCATTTTGCGGATTTGTTAAGTCAACTTCTTTTATTAGTTTTGAAAGATATTTTTCCAGTATTGTGTTCGCTTTTATTTTATCAACAATTTCCTTGCCTACGGATGTTAGGGCTATAGGACTCCCTGGAGCTACTACTTTACGCGGATTTGTATTTTGATAAATTAAATCAACCTTGGTTTCAATTTTGATTACAGTATCGCGCAGGTTTTCCACGAAAGAAAGACGCTTGTCATGGTGTTGGAATCTCTCAGTCCATTTTCCTGTTTTAAATAGAAAAACGCCTACCAGTGTAGTCAAACCAAGTAAAATAAACACACTGCTATTTAGCTGTTGTATGAGTGCTAAAAAAAGCTGGGCCATATCCCTCTCCTACGGTCCTGGCTGATAAATTGGAAATGTTTATAGTGTTTATAGTCTACACTATACAATATCATTTTTCAAGGTGGCTTCCCCCGCCCTACCCTCCCCCAGTGCGAGGTAGAAGAATTTTTTTCCCCGCAGTTGAATTCCTCCATTACTGGTTCTGTTTCTTTTTTGGGGCGAGCGAGCGGAGCGCTTGCCCGCCGCGTTAGCGACGGGCAAAGGGCGACGCCGCGAGCATAAGATGCAGTATACCGCTTTCTGGCAAGGCCGCAGTTGTTGGCGCGGGCCGGCCGCCGGCGGCGGCCGGGGGGCGCGCGGACGCGCAGGGGCGGGGATAAAGGCGGCCCGCAGGCCCCACGAACCGGCCCGCCTATGGCGGGCGGGCGCCGCGACCGCAGGGCGCGGCGGTGGGGCGAACAGCCGCAGCCGAGCCGCCCCCCCTGGCCGGCAACCCTGGCCGGGCTGGGCGGCTGGGCTGCGGCGGCGGAGGGCCGCCATAAGGAACTCCACTTTATAAAGGAACTCCACCGCAAGTGTGTTTTTTTTGCGGTCCGGAAGTTAACATAACAGGGTTATGTTAACCCAAGCCCGCCCGCCTCCTTAAAATATATCAGGAACGGAGCGGGCGCAGTGGCGAAGCAATACGGCGGGGAAAGGGCAACTTACGATAATATATATATTATCGCTTCTAAGTTGCCCGGTTCCGCGCTTCGCGGAATTCCCCGCCGTATTGCCGCTTCCGGACCGCAAAATAAACACACTTGCGTATAAGCTTGCCCCTTCCTTATTTCTTGCAAGGCCGCAGTCGTTTGCGCGGGCCTTGGCGCCGAAGGCGGCAAGGGGGGCGCGCGGCCGCGCCAGGGGCGGGGCATAAGGTGCGGCCCGGAGGCCCCACGAACTGGCCCGCCTGGCGGGCGAGCGCCGCGGCTTTGCGCGGCGGTGGGGCGAACAGCCAAAGAGCGCGGCCTTTACCGCTCTGGCGGGAAAGGCCGGGCTACTGGCTGCGGAGGGCCGTTTCATTGTCGTGTGGAGCGGGCCGACGCCGGCAGCCATGGGGGCACGCGGCCGCCCGGGGCGGTCGTTGTAAGGAAGCCGGCCTGGCCTAAGCGAAGCGCAGGTCTGGCCGGGTTTCCTTTTTATGGGGAACTCCACTTCGTGAAGAGCGGCCCCGCGATCAGCTGCGCCGCCTTTACCGCGGCGGGGAAGGCGGCGCGGCTGGCCGCGAAGGGCCGTTTCCTCAGACCTAAGCGTCAAGGCGCTCGTCGTAAAACGGGGGGTAGAATGATACCGCCTCGTCGAGAAAACGCTGTCCTGGCGCATCCTCGCGCGAATTTAAAAGGCCATTTTGTCAGAAATGGCTGTAAACGCGCTTTCAAGGCGTTTAGGGGGAAAGGGGTCGTTTAGGCCGGGAAAGCGGCGCCTGGCGCTGCCGGCGGCGGTTATATGGGCGCGTAGAACTGGGGAGCTCAGCGGCGTTTAGCGGGCAAAAGGCCTTTGGCCGGATTGAAGTCCACGTCTGGGTGGGGCGGTATCCAGATGAGCTGGCCGGTCTTGGGGTGCCGGACATGGCGTCCTGGGCGTGTCTTCTTGGTGAAGGAGCCGAAATCTTTAAGGTAAACCCACTCGCCTTTCCGGAGGCTGCCGGTTATCTTTGCCAGGATCAAGTCTATGATCGCGGCGGCGTCGACCTGGGAGAGAAAGAACTCTTTGGCGATCGCCCGGGCAAGCTGGCTCTGCGTCATTTACGCTTCCGCGTGGGATTCTCGTGCGCGGAGATCCATTCCATTACGGTCTGGGAGATCTTCCCCAGGTCGGTGGGATTGTGTTTGATTACTTCCGCCGCGGTCTGGTCCCAGGTAAGATCGGTCTTCTTTAGAAACTTGTCCACGGCTGCGGCCATGTCGTCTTTCATGACGGTGTTGCGCTTGGCCGCTTTAGCCAGGGCGACGGCTTCTACTATGACGGCCTCGATGACGACATCGAAGTCGTCTATAAACTTCTTCACGGCCGACGCCTGGGAGCGCATTTTCTTTGTGGCGATGTAGTCTTTGACTGCGTTGGTTTTTATGATTCCTGTTTTAATCGGCATGGGTGGTCTCCAAGATTCTACCGTTGGGGTGGGTCAGTTTGAAGATGATCAGGTCCTTTATGGACTGGTTTAAGTTCTTCATCTCGTAGATTTTAAGAGCCGCCTCGTTGCCGCCCAGGATCGGGACCATTACTTCCTTTAGCTTCTCGGTCAACCGGACGGTGGAGATGGCTTCGGATTCCAGGCCGTAAAGCTTCACCTTGCCGTTCTGCTCTTCTACGAGGTACTTCTGGTTTTTGTAATGCCGCAGGGAAACGTCCGCCAGCCATTTCTTATTCTTGGCGTCCATGTCCTTGCCGGCGCGGATGGGGTAGCGGGCCATCATAACTTCTTCCGGGGTCAGCATGTCCGGGTTGATCAGGTCGTAGACTTTGGTGTTTTTGATCTTGTAGTGGCGAAGGTTGTTGATGAAGGCGTCCCGGATTATCCAGCCGGAGGGATCGTAGTCCACTATGCTGTAAAGGTAGAACGAGCGTTTGAGGTTTATCCTGTCGGCCGAGGCCGGCAGGCGCAGCATTATGGGGCGGTCGGCCAGGGCCGCAGGCCCGGCCGGTTTCTTCAGCTCGTCCACGAAGTATTCAACGTTCATCACCGAGGGCTGGCCGCCCAGGGCGATAACGGAAACATTGTATTGCTTCTGGATGTCGGTAAGATATTTGAAGTGGCCGAGCTTCTCAGCGAAGGGAATGACGTTGGCGTAAACGCCTACTTTCTTGTTGGCCTCGTTCTCGTCACGGAAACCGATATCCTTATAAGCCATGAGCTCGAAGGTTTTTACCATGTCGACGATGTTGTCGGTGAGCTGCTTATATTGGTCGGTGGCGGCCGACAGCGAGTCCGCCCGGGCGAGCGTGGGCTTAATGTACATGTACCAGTAGGTGCGGATCAGCTCGTTGAATTCCTTCTCGCCGGCGGCGACGCGCTCTTTCATCTGCCAGACCAGGTTGCGCATGAGCCGGGCCACGTTGACCGGATACTCCGGGGCGGCGCCTTCGGCTTTGAAATTCTTTACGAGCCAGTCTTTCTTCTGGTCGTGGATAAGCTCGTCGTAGTGGCGGATACCGGCCTTCCGGAGGCGTTCGCCGAGGGATTTTGTCATAAAAGAGAGTATATAACTAAATAAGAAGATTTGACAGTATTATCAGGCTGGTATAGGAAAATATGCGGTTTCAAGGGGTGTTTTTGGGGTCATTGGAAATACTTAAATCGTGCCGGATTATTGGGGGGTGGTTTGGGGCTTTAAACCTACTTATACCCTTAGTTTTTGCCGCCGGGCCGCCTAAACGCTTATATCAATCAACTAAAGATTCACGCACTACCCAAAGGCCGCCCGAAAGAGGAATAAATGGCACTATTTCTATTTTCCCCTTCTACATTCTTATTCTTCCGATTCTGCGGGAAGCTCTGGGATATAAATCTGCCTTAAAGGCAAAAGCGCTTTATATTTAGAATCAAACTTCTCATAATGCCGGAGAATTAACTCTATAAATTCTTCGCCATCTATTAATCTAAGATTGCTTTTGTTACGTGCAAAGCTTTTAGCTTGATTCGTGAATGTTCCCAAAGTAACAAACATCCCGTACTCTGACTTCTCAACTTTCCCATAGAGCTGGGAAACTACAGGGTCTCCGATGCTGCCTTCCGTGCTCTTTACCTGGACTTTAATAATTGGCGGCTCGAATCCCAA
>CAIPTO010000051.1 GCA_903867985.1 uncultured Elusimicrobia bacterium
CGGCGGCGGACATGCGGAAATCTCCGGCATTTCCTCTTCGCCGGGCCTGGGCGCGGACCCTTTCATTATCTTGCTTTCAAAAATGAACCGGGAAGCCATGTTGGGGTAAGTTGTGCCGTATATTTTTCGCGTTCCCGCCCAGGTAAGATAAAGTTTATCTTTGGCGCGGGTCATGCCTACATAAGCCAGGCGCCGCTCCTCTTCCATGTGTTCCTCGGAAGAGTTGGCCGAGTTTATCGGAAAAAGGCCTTCTTCCAGGCCGGTGAGAAAAGCCGCGGGGAATTCAAGACCTTTGGCCAGATGCACGGTCATAAGCGTTACGGCGTGGGTGTCGGTATTGATGGCGTCCACCTGTGAGGCGAGCATCACTTCCTCCAGGTATTTGTGAAGGGTGGCGGCGCCGCCCTCTTTCTTAACTTTGTCTTCAAATTCTTTAATGGCGTTGACCAGCTCCTGCAGATTTCCCAGGCGGTCTATCGTGCCCTGCGGGTCTTTCTGGGATTCCTCTTCGATGGACTGCCAGTAGCCGGATTTACTCAGTATCTTCTCCAGCATCAAAGTCGGAGTGTTCGTGAACATGTCCGACTTTACATCGTCCAGCATGGCGATAAAATCCCGCATGCCGCGCCGCGCGGCCGGGGTCAGGTCGGGGATCAGGTCTCCGGCCAGAACGGCTTCGTAAATTGGAATATCGTTTGAGCGCGAGTAGGCTATCACCTTCTCAAGCGCTGTCTTTCCGATGCCGCGGGCCGGCGTGTTTATTATACGCAGCAGGCTCACGGTGTCGGAGGGGTTGACCAGGATCTTCAGGTAGGCTATGGTATCCTTGATCTCTTTGCGGTCGTAGAAGCGGACCGAGCCTATCAGGCGATAGGGGACGCGGCCTCTCCTGAACATCTCTTCAAAAGAGCGGCTTTGCGCGTTGGTCCGGTAGAAAACCGCGATATCGTTATAGCCGTAACCGGCCCTGGCTGTCAGCCATTTGATCTTATCAGTTATGCCCCTGGCCTCATCCATCTCCGTGCCGTATTCCAGCATCTCGACCAATTCGCCCTCCGGCTTTTCCGTCCAGAGATTCTTGGGCTTGCGGCCTTTGTTGTGTTTTATCACTTCGTTTGAAGCGTTGAGGATCCTGGAGGTCGAGCGGTAGTTCTGCTCCAGCACGATGGTCCTGGCGTCTGTGAAATCCTTTTCGAACTCCAGGATATTCCTGATGTTCGCGCCGCGCCATCCGTACACCGATTGATCAGGGTCTCCAACTACGCAGAGACTTCTCCGCTTCGCGGAAAGTGTTTTTACCAGCACATACTGCGCGTGGTTGGTGTCCTGGTATTCATCCACAAGGATGTACTGGAAATATTCCTGGAAATATTCCCGGACCTCGTCGCTCGCTTTTAAAAGTTCGGCGGTCCGGATGATCAGATCTCCAAAGTCGAGCGCCCCTGCTTCATTTATCTTTTTCTGGTAGCGCAGATATATCTGGCCGGCTTTCACGCGGTTGGGGTCTCCGGAGGCCTCGGCGTTTATCATATACGACTGCGCGTCCAGCAGGTCGTCCTTGGCCCGGGAGATTATTGAAACATAAACCGC
>CAIPTO010000052.1 GCA_903867985.1 uncultured Elusimicrobia bacterium
GTTTGTCTATATCCTGGTTGCTCATGGTTAGTTGCTCCATTTAATCCCTCCTGGCTAGTTGCCTGAAGGGTTAGTTTACCTCAAACCATGACATTTCTACTTGCCGCCACCATGACATTTTAAAAAAATCGCTACAGCACATTGCCAATCCTTTGGGGTATTGGTTATAATTATCCTAAATGAAGAAACGCTTTGCGATCATGATTGGCCGGTCGATTGCCGGCTGTTGCCTGCTGCTAAGCGCTGCGCCCGGGCTCGCGCGCTGCGCGCAGAGAGTGACGGAGCAGCCTGTGTCCGCCTCCGGGCAATCCGGGACCGCGCGCCTTAATTCCATGGAATTTAAGATGCTCCTCGTTCCGGCGTTGTTCGGCGACGAGGACGCGGGCGCTTCCGCCTTCTGGCGGATAGCGCTCGCCGCGGCCTCAGACCAGGGGCTGACCGTGACAGATTCTTCGGTTGTGAAAACCACCCGCTACCTGGCCTACCTTGACACCCCTGACTTCGCTTTAAATAAAAAGGGCTACCTCCTCCGCCTGCGTCAGGGCGGTCCCGTGGCTTATCCGCAGGCGCCTTCGCCGGCGGCTGAACTGACCCTGAAGTTCCGCAGCGCTGACGTCGACTTGGCCGCGTCAAAGGACGTGTCCCCCGGTCCCGGTTACGGCGATAAGGGCAAATTTGAAAAAGACGTGTTTTTTAGGGATGGCGCGCTCAGGGACGTCTTTTCTAAAAGCGCCGATGTGGACATCTCGGATTTTTCAGGAATTACTCTGGAAAAATTCGCCATGCTTTACCCGGCCCTGGGCGGATTAAGCATAGCCACTGGCACGGTAATGGGAGTCGTAAACGGTAAGCGGGTTGAGGAGCACGTTCTGAAACCCGGAGTTATAATGCTCCCCGGCGGCGTTAAGGCGAAGGCTTCTATTTCGATTTGGCGCTATCAAAGAGCGGACGACAGCAGCGCGCCTTTTATAGCCGAATTTTCTTTTTCCTTCGCCGCGAAAGTTTTGCCGGAGCCGGCCGAAAAGGCGGCGCGCGCGTTCATGACCGCGCTGGTTGCGTCAGCCGCCGAATGGGCGCATAGCGGCGGGACAAAGACTGAGCTGATTTACGGAGAGGGTCAGGGCGGAGCGGAAGACTGAGCGGCGCTTTGAACGATAACATATAACCTGATGGAGGAACGCTATGGCTGAAATAAAACCGAGATTTGAGTTTCGCGCCTTCGCGCAGAACTTCGGGCTGGTGGAAGAGAAGCTGCGCGGGCTGTCGAAATGCGAGCAGATACGCGAAAGCTCCGAGATTTATATCATGTCTGCCGGGAACAGCGAAAACAATACTAAAGTCAGGGACTCCCTGATGGATATTAAAATATTCGTGACCAAAGAGCAGGGGCTGGAGCAGTGGAATCCCCGCATGAAAGGCTCCTTCCCCATGCGCGCGGAAATACTGCGCGGCGAGGTGTTTACGGCCTTCGGCGTGCCTTGCCCGGACCTGAAGCGCGAGGAATACACCCTTGACCAGTTTATAAACGAGTTGGTGCGGCCGCATAAAGATCTGGTGCCGGCCTACGTGATAAAGAGGCGCTTCGCCTTCACCGTTAACAACTGCATCACCGAGTACGCGGAACTGCTTATCAACGGCGCCGCCATAAAAACGGTGGCGGTGGAATCGGTCAGCGTGCCTGACATCCTCAAGGCAAAAGAACTGCTGGGCCTGAGCGAATACGAAAACGTGAATTATCTTCGCGCCATAAAGCGGATAATCGGGATGGAGCCGCTGCCGGCCTGAGGCTGCGCCGCGGGAGGACAAATTATGGGAAAAGAAATTGAGCGCAAGTTTTTAGTTAAGGGCGACGCGTGGCGCGGGCTGGCGAAACCTGTCAAATACCGCCAGGGTTACCTTTCGACGGTAAAAGAGCGAACCGTGCGGGTGCGCACCGTAGACGCCGCGGGCTACCTGACCATAAAGGGCGTAACTACCGGAGTCACGAGGGTTGAGTACGAATATGAAATTCCCGCGGCCCAAGCCGACGAGATGCTTACCGGGTTATGCGAGAAACCTCTTATCGAGAAGACCCGCCGGACCATAGAGCTGGGCGGGCTTACCTGGGAAGTGGACGAGTTCTTCGGCGACAACCAAGGGCTTATAGTCGCCGAGGTTGAGCTTAAAAGCGCGGATCAGGAAATAGTGAAGCCGGACTGGGTGGGGCCCGAGGTTTCTGGCGATCCCCGCTACTTCAATTCAAATCTTATAAAGCTGCCGTTCACCAAATGGTGACGCAGGGTGAAGCTCAGCGGCATGAGAGCGGTCTGCATTTGGACGACTTTACTCTGGCTAAGGTGCCGGTCAGGAAGCCGTCCGCGAGCGACAGATGGCTGAAGTACCTGGGTGTGCCGGCCGCCGCGCTCATCCTCATTTGTTTCCTTTTAATGCCCACGCCCGCCGGCCTTACGCTTTGCGGCCAAAAGGCGCTGGCGGTGTTCGCCATGGCGCTGGTCCTCTGGGTGACCGAGCCTGTTCCCAACTATGTCGCCTCCCTGCTGCTTATGGTTATGCTGGTTACCATGGGCGTCTGGGAGGAGAAAAAAGTGCTGGGCGTGCTTGGGATGGACGTGATCTGGCTGAATGTCACGGCTTTCATATTAAGCTCCGTGCTGGTGAAAACAAATCTGGCCAAGCGCCTGGCCCTTCAGATAGCGGTTAAGTTCGGGCGCAGAGCGCTGCCGGCCCTGCTGGCTTTCTTAGCTCTGCAGCTGGTCCTGGCCGCGCTGGTGCCGGCCACGGCCGCGCGCTCGGTTATGACGCTGCCCATCATAATGATCGTGGCCGCCGTCTACGGCTCAACGGTAAAAAATCCAAATAACTTCGGCAAGAACCTGGCCCTCCTTAACCTGCAGGGCATCAATATTTTTTCCTCCGGATACCTTACGGGAAGCACCTGCAATATAATGGCGGCCGCCTTCATTTTTGACATGACTTCCCACAAGGTATACTATTCCGAATGGCTCCTGGGCGCTTTCCCGGTGGTGCTGTGCGCCATGCTTCTCTCGTGCTATCTGGGCCCCCGGTTTCTCTTCCGTCTCACGCCCGCGCAGGAACAGCCCTCCGTGCCGGGCGGAATTGATGCCCTTACGGGTGAGCTGCGCAAGATGGGCCCGGTAACGCGCGCTGAATGGCATGGCGCCATGATTTTCGGCCTGGTTCTGCTGCTGTGGGTCACCGATAAATATCACAAGGCTCTGTTCGGTTTTGAAATAAGTCCGGTGATGGCCGCGCTCATCGGCTGCGTTATAGCCCTCTCCCCCCGCATCGGCCTGCTGAAATGGAACGAGGCCGATATTCCCTGGCATCTGCTTATCTTCAGCGCGGGGGCTTACGCCGGCGGCCTGGCGCTTACCGAGTCCGGGGCGGCGCAGTGGCTGGTGGACTCCGTTTTTGAGATTTTTGCCATCAAGCCCGGCATTAACTTTTGGGCGTTATATTCGATAATCATCGCCGTAAGCATGTTCTCGCACATAGTTTTCACCAGCAAAACCATAAGGACCATAATCCTTATCCCTATGATAATCGCGATAGCGAACCGCCTGGGCTTTAACCCGGTGGCGCTTGCTCTGCCGGCCGCGTTCACGCTCAGCTGGGTTGTAACGCTGCCTATAAGCGGCAAGCCGAATGTGCTGTTCTACGGCACCAACCAGTACAGCATAGGCGATAACCTTGTGTCGGGCCTGGCTGTCTGCGCTATCGGCACGGCGCTCTTCATTCTGGCCGGGCTGACTCTGTATCGGGCTATCGGAATAGTGCCCTATTAAAGAATATGAAAAATCCGCTTAAAAACAGCCGCCGCGTCATACGACTTTTCGCGTTGCCGGCCTTGCTGCTGTGCTCGCGGCCCTGCCAGGCGGAACAGAGCGGCTTTATTTCGGTGCACGAGACGGTCGAGCTCCAGGACGACGGCTCCGCGCTCGTGCGCTCGGCAGTTGTTGTGGGTAAGCCGGGCCCGGGCCCGCTCATTCTGCCTTTCAGCTATAAGGCGGCTGAGGAACTGCGCGTGACGCTTGGGGAGAAAGGCGCGGCGGTGCCGGCCCGCCTGGAAGAAATTGAGGGCGTGAAATATCTGCGTCTTGAAACCGGCGCGCCTGACTTGCGCGGCGCGGAACTGACGGCCACCTTCCGGGTGCCAGGATACTTGGACTGGAAAAAAGCCGGCCCGGGAGAATATGGGTATTACAAGTGGAAGAGCCAGTACCTCAACACCACGCGCCGGCCGATTGATTCCGTCACGCTTGAAATAGTTCTGCCGGAGGGATTTATCGTCGCCGCCTTCGGGAAAAGCGTCCCGGCGCCCGCCAAAGAAGAGGCTCTGCCGCCCTACTCGGTAAAAAACATGGATGGACGCTCGCATTTATTCATGCGCGCGGAGGCGCTCACTATCGGGAAGGCCTGTTCGCTTGAATACTCTTTTGCGGCGCGAAAGCGTTCGCTCTGGCTTCCGCTTGCGGCGGCGCTGGCGGCACTGTTATATCTGGTATTTTTTAAGGATTTAGTCGCCGGGGTATAATGGGGCCCGGCCGGCTTCACTTTTTCAGACTGCGGGCGAATTCTTTGGTTAAGGCGGGGACGATATCGAAGATATCGCCCACGATGCCGTAGGTGGCGACTTTAAAGATCGGCGCTTCGGGGTCCTTGTTTATCGCGACTATAACCTTTGA
Source organism: uncultured Elusimicrobia bacterium (assembly GCA_903867985.1). Classification (GTDB taxonomy): domain Bacteria; phylum Elusimicrobiota; class Elusimicrobia; order Elusimicrobiales; family UBA9959; genus YA12-FULL-51-18. Next base: position 4,707 of record CAIPTO010000052.1, read on the forward strand.
GGACTGCATGCCTATCAAATGTTGTATCTGGCCCGAGACGCCGCAGGCTATGTAGAGCTTTGGGCACACGGTTTTCCCGGTTTGTCCCACCTGATGCGAATACGGTATCCAGTCGGCGTCCACGGCGCCCCTTGTCGCGCCCACCGCTCCGCCCAGGACCTTGGCGAGCTCCCCTATCATCTCAAAACCTTCTTTTCCCCCCAGACCGCGGCCGCCGGCCACTATGATGTCGGCCTCCGACAGATTGACGGTCTCGCTTATCTCCTCTACGATCTCGAGCAGTTTTGTGCGGGATTTTAAAACTTCTTCAGGATAGTGCTTTATTATAAGTTCGGCCTTGCGGGATTTATCGACAGCGGCCTCCTGCATTACCTTGTGCCGCACCGTGGCCATCTGCGGCCTGTGGTTGGGGGTTATAATGGTGGCCATGATATTGCCGCCGAACGCCGGGCGGGTCTGCAGCAGGAGGCGCTCTTCCGGGTCAATGTCGAGCCCTGTGCAGTCGGCTGTCAGGCCGGCGTTGATCCTGATCGCCACGCGCGATATAAGACTTCTGCCGATAGTTGTGGCGCCGCAGAGTATTATTTCGGGCTTATGCTCCTCCGCCAGATTTACGATTATTTCCGTATAGGGGTCGTCCTGGTATGATTTCAGCGCCGGATGATCTACGAGGTATATCTTGTCCGCGCCGCGCTCCGAAAGCTCCGACGCTTTCGACTCTATGCCGCTGCCCAGTATTACGGCGCAGAGCTTCACTCCCAGCTTGTCGGCCAGTTTGCGGCCTTCTCCGAGCAGTTCGAAAGAGATGGATTGTATGACGCCTTTCTTCTGCTCGCAGAAAACCCAGACGTCCTTGTAGCCGGAAAGGTCCTTCTTAGGGCCGGAGTCCTTTTTCAGCTCTATAGCCATAAACTTGCAGGCTGTCACGCAGGCCCCGCAGAGAGTGCATTTGGCCATGTCTATCACGGCCTTTTTATTGGCCATGTGTATGGCTCCGAAAGGGCAGGCCTTAACGCAGAGCGAACAGCCCGTGCACTTGTCCAGAGATATCGCTATAGAGCTTGCCATTATATTACGAGATCCTTCAGAAGTTCAACCAGTTCTTTTGAAACGTCATCCGTGGCGCCTGAGAGAGTTTCACCGCCCTTCCTGGCTTCGGGAGTGAAGATCTTTACCACCCGCGTCGGGGACCCGTCCAGGCCCAATGCCGCCGGATCGGCTTCAATATCGTCAGCGGTCCACTTCAGGATCTTGGCGGATTTGGCGCGCATCATGCCCTTAAATGACGGCATGCGCGGAGTGTTAATTTCTTTTACCACGGTGAAAAGGCAGGGCAGCGGGGTCTCCACGATATCGTAGCCCTCTTCGGTCATGCGCTCCACTTTAGCCGCGCCCGCCGATATTTCCACGATCCTCTTTACGTAGGTGACCTGCGGAATATTCAGGTGCGCCGAGATCCCGGGGCCCACTTGCGCGGTGTCTCCGTCCGAGGCCTGCTTGCCGCAGAGTATGACGTCGAAGTCGGTTATCTTTCGTATCGCGGCGGCCAGCGTGTAGCTGGTGGCCCAGGTGTCGGATCCGGCGAACTTCCTGTCGCTCACGAGAATCCCCTCATCGCAGCCGAGAGAAATAGCTTCTTTAAGCGCGCTTTCGGCCTGGGGCGGACCCATCGTGATCGCGGTGACTTTTCCGCCGCAGCGCTCTTTCAGCCGCGCGGCTTCCTCTATGGCGTAGGTATCAAAAGGATTTATAACGCTTTCCACTCCGTCGCGGATAAGCGTATTGGTGGCAGGATCTATCCTGACGTCGGTAGTGTTGGGCACCTGTTTGATGCAGACAATGATGTTCATAATAGTTCGGAAAGCGTAAAGCGTAAAGCGTAAAGCGTGAAGCGTAAAGCGTGAAGCGTTAAAGATGCAAACTGAAATGTTTTTACTCTTTCCGCTTTCCGCTTTACGGCTTTTTACGGCTGTTTCTTCAGGCTCTCTTTTATCATGTGGCCCGCTATTACGTTGCGCTGGATCTGGTTTGTGCCCTCGTAGATCTGCGTGATCTTGGCGTCGCGCAGATATTTTTCCACCGGGTAATCCCTCATGTAGCCGTAGCCGCCGAAGATCTGAACGGCGTCGTTGGCTACCTTCATCGCCACATCGCTCGCGAAAAGCTTGGACATCGCGGATTCCTTGGAGATCGACTTAGCGCCGGAATCAACCATGCGGGCCGTGGCGTAGGCCAGCGCGCGCGCCGCCTCTACCTGCGTGCCCATGTCGGCCAGCATATGTTGGATAGCCTGAAAGCTTGAGATCGGAGCGCCGAACTGGACGCGCGTCCGGGCGTATTCCACGGCGTGATCCAGCGCTCCCTGGGCGATGCCGACAGCCTGCGCCGCCACTCCGGGCCTGGAATTGTCCAGCGTCTTCATGGCTACTATAAATCCCATGCCCTCTTTAGATATGAGGTTCGCGGCTGGTACCCTGCAGTCGGTGAAGATGACTTCGCGCGTAGCCGAAGCGCGTATACCCATCTTCTTCTCTTTCTTCCCGAACTCCATCCCCTTCGCGCCTTTTTCAACTATGAACGCGCTCGCGCCGCGGGAACCTTTGGTCTTATCTGTGATCGCTATTACCGTGTAAACTTCGGCTTCGCCCGCGTTGGTTATCCATTGCTTGGTCCCGTTCAATATATACTGGTCCCCGTCTTTCACGGCGGTTGTTTTTATTGAGCCAGCGTCCGAGCCTGCTCCGGCCTCGGTTATGCAGAAAGCGGCCAGTCGTTTGCCTTTCGCTATATCGGGCAGGAATCTCTGTTTCTGCTCATCTGAACCGTACAAAAGTATAGGGAATGTTCCCAGACCCGTTCCCGCGTAGCCCAGCGCTATTCCGCCGCAGGCCCGGGAAAATTCTTCCGTAATAAGGCACATGTCCATGACGCCGCCGCCCAGGCCGCCGTATTGTTCCGGGATATAGACGCCGAAAAGATCGCTGTCGGCGATTATTTTCATTATCGGCCAGGCGAATTCCTCGGTCTCGTCATAATGGGCCGCGACCGGCTTTATTTTCTCGTCGGCTATCTTCCTGGCGAGGTCGCGCATCATCACCTGTTGTTCGGTCAATAAATAGTCCATGTTGATAACTCCTTCAAAAATCAGTCAGATCGGGCGCACAATTAAAGCGTCAGCCTTAAACTCCTCTTCTATGATACAAAAAAGCCCCCCGCCATTTAAATTCCCTTGGCATGCCCGCCGGAAGTTCAATCGGGTTTCCGGCGGCTGCCAGTTCGGGGTACTGGTGAGGGCATGGGTTCGGCGGGCCTTCGCGCAGGGCGAGGCTTGCGTAAGCGCCGAGACCGGATGGCCGCAACGGCCAGTTCTGCGCGGGAGCGCGGCCACGGTGTGGCCGATAGCGTGCCCGCTGATGCCCATGTCCTCAACAGGACTCCGATTGTACGCTGGTTTTTAGAAAATAGCGGCGGATTGGGCCAGGCGCAATAGCGGTCCGGAGAAGATCCCCAGAGCGGTCACTATCAGGGCCAGCAGGGAGAGCGCCAGGCCCATAGCGCGTGAGGGCGCGGCCTCCAGCGCGGCGGGCTCATGCTCCATGTACATCGCCACCAATACGCGCAGATAATAATACGCTGACACCGCGCTCATCAGCAGAGCTATTACGACCAGCCATGTGCAGCCGCCCCTGAGGGCCGCGGTGAAGACGTAAAATTTGCCGAAGAAGCCGGCCAGAGGCGGGATGCCTGCCAGCGAAAGTATAAAAAGAGTCATCGCGGCCGCCAGATACGGATGCCGCCCTGAAAGGCCGGCGAGGTCTTTGACCATTACGCCACGCTCATCTTTTTCCAGCGCAGCGACCACCGCGAAAGCTCCTATGGTCGCCGCGGCGTAGACAACCAGGTAGAACAGCGCCGCTTTAAGGCCTTCCGACCCTCCGAAAAATCCAGTTACGATATACCCCGCGTGAGAGACGCTGGAATAGGCCAGCAGGCGCTTAAGGTTATGCTGGGGCAGGGCCATAAGGTTGCCGAGTACCATGGTAATAACGGCGAGCGCCCAGAAGATCTCCCTGAACTGCGGAGCTCCGGCGGTAATCGCGAACAGACGGTAAAGCACCACTATCCCGCCCGCTTTCACCGCCGCGCCCATAAACGCCGAGACGGGCGTGGGCGAGCCTTCGTAAACATCGGGCACCCACATGTGGAAAGGCACTAGAGCCACTTTAAAGGAGAATCCGGCTATCAGAAATATAAAGCCCGCGGATGTTAAGGGGTGGAACGGAAGGCCGGGGGCAAGCGCCAGCTTTATAGCGTCCAGATTCAGGGTGCCCGTTGTGCCGTACACCAGCGCGAAGCCCATAACCAGCATGCCGGTGCCGAAAGAACCCAGGAGGAAATACTTATACCCCGCTTCAGCTCCTGTCGGGCTCCGGTTGATGGCCGCAAGGGCGTAGAGGCAGACTGAAAGCAGTTCCACGGCGATGAATATCGTCAGCAGCTCGCCGGCGGAGACCATGAATATAAGGCCCAGAGCCGCCATGGACAGCAGAAAATAGTATTCCCCCGAGCCCGGCTTTCCGTCGCGCGCGTGAAGAGAGATCAGCGCTGTAAAGGCCAGAGCCGCCAGGAAAAACGGCCAGAGATAGTTCGTGAATGGGCTGAGCGTCAGCGCCCCCGAGAACATCGAAATGAAAGCGGTTCCGGATGACGGAAAAAAAGTCAGCAGGATCAGCGAGGAGGTAAGGATAACCAGCCCGGGAGTTGAATCGTCCCTTCTGGTGATTATCGGGATGAATAAAGCTGTCAGGCCGGCCAGGACCAGCGTCAGCGGAATGGCCAGAGATTGTCCGGCGTAGATTGCCATTTCAGGGTTCATCGGCGTTCCTTGGCTGCCCGGCGGCCTGCCTTGTAAGAATGTGGCGGATTGACGTTTTTATTTGTCAGCGAACTATCCGCCGCGCTTCCCTGTCCCTCTGCCGCGCTGTCCTGCTGCCGCGCTGCCGCGCTGACATACGCCTTAACTGCCGCATCCGTCTTCCTGAGGAAAGGTGCGGGATAGACGCCGATAAATATTATAAAAGCCAGCAGCGGCAGCAGATATCCCCATTCCCTGACACTGAGGTCTGGCAGGTGGCGGTTCTCTTCGTGCCGCACGGGGCCGAAGACAACGCGCTGGTACATCCCGAGCATGTAGACCGCTGAAAGTATCACGCCCAAAACCGCCGCCGCGGCCAGCCATGGGTATGTCCGGAAGGAGCCGAAGAGTATCAGGAATTCGCCCACAAAACCGTTAAGGCCGGGCAGGCCTACGGAAGAAAGCATTACTATCATAAAGATCGCCGAGAAGCCCGGCATCGCTTTCGCCAGGCCGCCGTAGTCTTCTATCATGCGGGTATGGCGCCGTTCATACAGGACGCCGACTAAAAGGAAAAGCGCGCCGGTGCTCAGGCCGTGGTTTACCATCTGCAGGACCGCGCCGGAAACGGCCGCCGGCTCGAACGCCGAGATGCCGAGTACGATAACGCCCATGTGCGCGACGGAGGAGTAGGCCACCATCTTCTTCATGTCGGGCTGGCTCCAGGCCACCAGCGAACCGTAAATAACTCCTATGACTCCAAGCCCCGCCAGCCAGGGCGCGAAGCTCTGCGCCGCGGCCGGGAACATCGGCACGGCGAAACGCAGGTAGCCGTACACGCCCATCTTAAGCAGTACGCCGGCCAGTAAAACGCTGCCTGCCGTCGGGGCTTCCACATGCGCGTCAGGCAGCCAGGTGTGGAAAGGCACCAGCGGCACTTTGATGGCGAAAGCCAGCGCGAAGGCCGCAAAAAGCCAGAGCTGTGTTTTTAGGTCGAAAGCCGTACGGTAAAAATCGAACAGGCTGAAAGAATAGGTGCCGAACTGCTCCTTATGGGCGAGGCAGATGAAGATAATAGCTGCCAGCATCAGCACGCTTCCCAGCATGGTGTAAATAAAAAACTTAAGGGCCGCGTAGATGCGCTTCGGTCCGCCCCATACGCCTATCAGAAAATACATCGGTATGAGCATGGCTTCCCAGAAGACGTAGAACAGGAAGACGTCCAGCGCGGCAAAGACGCCCAACATGCCGGTCTGGAGCGCCAGAAGCCCGGCGTAAAAAGCCTTCTGGTGTTCCTGTATATAATCGAACGAGGCGAGGATAGCGAGCGGCGTAAGGAACGTGGTCAGCATCAGCATCAGCAGGCTTATGCCGTCAACGCCGAGCCGGTAATTTATCCCCCAGTCGGGCAGCCAGGGCTTATCGACCGTGAACTGCATGGCTGCGTTCGTCTCGTCAAAGCCGAAGTAAAGGCGGAGCGATATGATGAACACCGCGGCCGAGAGGCCGAAGGCCATATTCTTTATCAGGGCGGTCTTTCCTTTCGGTACTAAAAGAAGGGCCAGAGCGCCGGCCAGCGGCAGCATTATTATTACGGTCAGCAAATTAGCGTCAATAAAGTTCATAAGAGTCGTAAATCGTGAATCGTCAATCGTAAAGCGTAAACAGCAAGCGATTTCTATTCTGCCTAAAGCCTATGGCCTATGGCTTATGGTCTGCGGTAAAGCCTAAAGCTACCAATGCTACATAATCCAGTATAAGAGCAGTATCAGGCCTCCCGTGAAGGCCAGAGCGTATAACTGGGCGTTGCCGGTCTGAACCTTCCGTATGATCAAACCCGCTCTGTAAGTCAGCTTTGCCGCGCCATTTACCATAAGCCCGTCTATCATGTCAGAGTCGACAAAGCCAAAGAAAACGCTGTCGGCCGTCCATTTAAGCGGCCTGATGATCGCGAATTCGTATATTTCGTCCACGTAGAATTTGTTGCGGATCACTTCGCGCGCGAATCTGAACTTCAGGGCCAGAGCTTCAGATAAAACCGGTATTGTAAAGAAGAAGCCGGAGGCTATGCCGGCCAGGGCTGTGACAACCGATATCAGCATCAGCCTGTGGGCCTCGGGGTCAGCGCCGGACAGAGTGGCCGCGGCCGGGTCGAGGAACGTTAATAGATATTTCGAGCCCAGCCAGCCGCCGGTGAGGGCCAGCGCAGCCAAGACAACCATCGGTATCGTCATTATCAGCGGCGATTCATGCGCGTGAGTTGCGAAATTCTTTTTCCCAAGGAAAGTCAGGATCAGCAGGCGGGTGATGTAATAGGCCGTAAGGCCGGCGGTGGCAAGCCCTGTCAGCCAAAGGATGGGTATCCCGTGCGCGTGCACGTGCTCCAGCACCAGGTCTTTTGAATAGAAGCCCGCCAGCGGCGGTATTCCTGAGATGGCCAGACAGCCCGCTGCCGTAAGCACAAAAGTTAAGCGCATCTCTTTTGAGAGGCCGCCCATCTTGAACATATCCTGCTCGCCAGACATGCCGTGTATAACCGAGCCGGCAGCCAGGAACAGCAGAGCCTTGAAGAAAGCGTGAGTCGTAAGATGGAAGACTCCGGCCGCGTAGGAGCCGGCGCCCACGGCCATGAACATGTAGCCTATCTGGCTGATGGTGGAATAAGCCAGCACTTTTTTTATATCGCTTTGGAGCGTGGCTATAACCGCGCCGAGGAAAGCCGTAAAACAGCCGACCACAAGTACCGCTTCAAGAGCCCGCGGCGCCAGCGCGTAAAGGAAGCTCATGCGCGCCAGCATATAAACGCCGGCGGTTACCATAGTGGCTGCGTGGATGAGGGCTGACACCGGCGTGGGGCCGGCCATGGCGTCAGGCAGCCAGACGTAGAGCGGGAACTGCGCAGATTTCCCGGTGGCGCCGAAGAACATCAGCAGGCCGATAATCGTAGGTGCGCCGAAGCCGAGTACTATTTTGCCGTCCAGAAGATTTACGTTCCGGGCCAGCGTTGCAAAATCGGTGGCGAAGATCCCCTGTGACGCCAGCAGGCCGAACATCAGCATAAGGCCGATAAGGAAACCGGCGTCGCCTACGCGGTTGGTTATGAAGGCCTTCTTTCCGGCCGCGGCGTTCTTTTCATCTTCGTACCAGAAGCCTATGAGCAGGTAGGAGCACAGCCCCACGCCTTCCCAGCCCACGAACATTAAAATCGGATTATCGGCCAAAACCAGGATCAGCATAAAAGATACGAACAGGTTAAGGTAGGCGAAATAACGGTTGAAGCCCTTGTCGCCGCGCATATAGCCGATGGAATAAACGTGGATCAGGAAGCTGACGCCGGTAACGACCATGGCCATTACTGCGGAGAGCGGATCGAAGCGCAGGGCGAAATCTATGGAAAAATTGCCGGCGGAAATCCAATTAAAGAGGGTGTCGCGGAGCAGGCGGCTCTCTACCGGGAGGCTGAGCAGATCTGACAGGCAGAGGCAGGAGGCGATAAAAGCCGCCAGTATTGCCGCCGCTCCCAGCCAGCCTCCCCACTTCTCGCCAAGGAATTTCCTCCCTAACAGGCCGTTAAGGATGAACCCGGCTAGGGGCGGAAGGATGATCCATTTCAATAAAGGATAAAAATCATTCATACAGTCTATGCTTTACCGCAGGCCATAAGCCATAGGCTTTAGGCTATAGGCAGAATAGCGATCGCTTGCAGCTTACGCTTTACTCTTTACGTTTCCCGCTTTACGATTTACGCATCACTCCTACCCTCTCAGATTCTTCACCGTGTCTATATTCAGCGTCTTAAGGCTGCGGGCCAGCAGTATTACTATGGCTAGGCCAACGCCAGCCTCAGCGGCGGCCACGGCAAACACCATCAGAACAAAAACCTGGGGCTCAAGCGCCCCGCTGAATTTTGAAAAAGCCACCAGAGCGATATTGGCGGCGTTGAGCATCAGCTCGGCGAACATCAGCAGCACGATGATGTTCTTGTGCGTCAGGAAGCCGGCGGCTGCCAGCGTGAAAAGGACGAAACTTAAAACCAGCAGGTGTTCAAAAGGCATTACAGTTTCCTCTTGGCGGTCACGACGGCGCCTACTATTCCCGACAGGACCAGTAGCGACAGCAGTTCAAACTGGAAGGCGTAAGTCCCGAAGAGAAGCGCCGCCAGGGCGTGGACAGATTCTCCCGCGAAGGACAGGTCCAGACGCGCCTTTACCAGCAGGGCTATCTGCAGCAGTTCGGCCAGCAGCACGGCCGCCCCTGCCAGGCCGGCCAATCTGAGCAAAGTCGGACGCTGCGGCCTCTCTTCTCCGGCGTCAAAGGGCAGGGTATTTATGGCCAGTATAAAAAGAACCATGATCGCGCCGGCATAGACTATAACCTGCAGGAAAGCGACAAGTTCGGCGCTTAGAATTATATATATGCCGGCCGTGGCGATCAGCGTAGTCAGCATTGAGAGCGCGGCGCGCAAAGGGTTGGTCTGAAACAGCATCGTCAGAGTTCCGGCGGCGGCAAGGCCGCCCAGCGCGTAAATTAAAATTCTGTGTATCATAAAGTTGTACCCTGTCCCTGAAACCCTAAACCCTGCCCCCTGTACCCTATTGTTTACGCCAACCTGTTCGCCGCGCCTTTAATTGAGGGGTCGCCGGGCATATTTTGAAGCAATTTATTCCTTGTGAGATACATGTCTTCGCGCTTTAAAACGCCGCCGGGTATAACCTCGGTATCCATAGCTATGGCGTCCTCAGGGCAGGCCTCAACGCACATCCCGCACATGACGCATCTGGAAAGATCCACGTCGAAGACAGCCGGATATTTTTCCACCTGACTGCTGGTAAACTCGCCCGCCTCTATGTGTATGCAGAAAGCCGGACAGGCTGTGGCGCACAAAAAACAGGCCACGCATTTCGGGGTGCCGTTGGCGCGCATCTTCAACCGGTGGCGGGTCCGGCGCTTGGCGGCGTGTTCAAGCGGGCGGGTAATCTCCGGATACTGTATCGTGATTATTTTACCGGGGCAAAATAAATTCACAAAAAAATGGCGCGCGGTTACCAGGAAGCCCTTAAATATCTCCCAGACATAGATCCGCTCAAGGAGGTTCAGCGGTCGGTTATTCACTTTTTTTATCTCTATCATAACTTCCCCGCCAGAAGCAGAACCAGTCCGGTGACAAGAATGTTCAAAAGCGAGAGCGGCAGTATCCCCTGCCAGGCCAGCTTCATGACCTGGTCAAAGCGGAAGCGCGGCACGGTCCAGCGCAGTGTCATCAGCGCCCAGCACATAAAGGCGGTTTTGCCGGCAAAAGCGGCCATCTGTGCCAGCACGACGGCGTACGGATGGATGGCGATGGAGCGTCCGCACGGGAACAGGAAGCCGGCCTCGCCCAGATATGGTATCTGCCAGCCGCCGAGGAACAGAGTTACCGCCAGCATGGCCACGAGTATTATCTCGATAAATTCCGCGAACATGAAAATGGCGAAGCGCATGGAACTGTATTCCATAAAATAGCCGATTATCTCGGATTCACCTTCCACCACGTCAAAAGGAGTGCGCTTATTCTCAGCCATGGCCGCTGTCAGAAAAAGCAGGAAAGCCGGGAACTGGTATATGACGCCCCAGGCCGGGATTACCCCGAACAGCAGTCTGCCTTGCGCCAGTACTATTTGCTGGAGGTCGGCCGTGCCGTAAACCATCATCAGTCCGACCAGGGTCAGCCCCAGAGTAACTTCGTAGGAAATCATCTGGGCCGCGCCGCGCAGAGCTCCCAGCAGCGCGAAATTGCTCTTTGAGGCCCAGCCGGCCAGGAAAGTGCCGTAGATGGCGAAACCGGAAACGGCCAGCACATACAGGAGGCCCAATGGCAGACGGGCAATTACCAGATCCACCCTGTAGCCAAGTATCTCGATATAATTGCCGAACGGTATCACGGCGAAAGCGGCCAGCACCGGCACCAGAGTAATAACCGGCGCCAGCGTGAATAAAACTTTGCTGGCCCTGGCCGGGACAAAATCTTCCTTCATCATCAGTTTTATTCCGTCGGCTATCGGGTGGAACAGGCCCAGCAGAGTGAAACCGAAGATGGACGCCCGGTTGGGCCCGACGCGGTCCTGCATCAGCGAGCTCAGCTTCCTCTCGACCCAGGTAAGAAAAGCGGTAAAGCCCATCACGGCGCCCAGAAAAAAGCCGACCTTGACCGCGGATACAGCCATGAATAAAAGCAGATCGAGGTCCAGCAGCGCTATAAAGGGCTTGAGTCTTTCCATTATTTTATAAATTCCGATATCCGCTCTCTTAACTCCGCGGCATCCTCAAGCCGTATGGGCGCGCCGGTGCAGGACGACAACTTGCTTAGCACCGTCCAGAGCGGCTTAACCCCGTCAGGCGCCGCCACCGACGGCGTTGTTTTCTGCAGGAGGCCCTTGTAGTTCACGAAATGTCCCTCGGTCTCGAAATTAGCGGCGTAGGGCAGAACGCAGGCGGACTCAAAATCAAGATCGCTCTTGGTCACCGCCAGTATGACGGTCTCTATATTTGAGAGTTCGCGAAGCTTTTCTTTCAGGGAACTGAGCGCCCTGGCCTCCGCCACTATCAGCTTTATCCTGCCGGAATTGATCAGTTCTATCAGCGCGCCCTGATCAAGTCCGGCATAGCGCGCTTTTAAAAGTTTAAGGCCGTTGGCGTCAGGAGCGTCGTCTTTGTTTATCAGTATGCCGTCTTTAACTCCCTGCTCGCGTGGAAAATCAAGGCACAGGTTAGATGTTTTGAGCGATGTCGCTGCCAGTTCCGCCAGAGCCAGATTATCTTCTATCGACAGGTAGGGTGAACCCAGAACGACTACCGACTCCGGGCCTGTCTTGCGCGCGGCCTCGTCCAGCAGATGCGCGGCGTGCCGGATCGCCGGCTCTATCTCCATGCTTCCCTTTTTTACAAAAGCTTTGCGCAGCCGGTCTCCGGCCTGCAGGGCTTTATAGGTCATGCGTCCGCGGTCGCAAAGCCAGGTGTTTGTCTCCGGATTCGGCGAAGGCATAAGGCGATAAACGGTGTTTTCGTTGTAGTGGACTTCTATATTGCAGCCGGCCGCGCAGCCGGTGCATACGCTCTTGATTCTTTTAAGGAACCAGACCCGCTGCTTAAATCTAAAATCTCTGGAGGTAAAAGCCCCCACGGGGCAGAGCTCGGCGATATTAAGGGAATAATCGTTATCCAGGCTTTTCCCCTCCCTTATATCTATAAAAGAAGCGTCGCTGCGCCCGGATACCGTCAGTTCATTGGTTTTTGTAACCTCGTCGCAGAAGCGTACGCAGCGGGTGCACAATATGCAGCGCTCATTGTCCAGGACCAGGTATCTTCCGGCGGCGCGGTGCTTAGACCGCTGGATTTTGTCTTCCGGCGCGACACGGCTTTTATGAAGGCCGTAATCCATGTAATAATCCTGCAGGGAACATTCCCCCGCCTGGTCGCAGATCGGGCAGTCCACCGGATGATTGGCGAGCAGGAATTCCAGCACGTCTTTACGGGCCTTTTTGACCGCGGCGGTGTCGGTGCGCGCGATCATCCCGTCAGCTATTTCCGTGGCGCAGGCTATCTGCAGCTTAGGCGCCTTATCAACTTCCACCGCGCACATGCGGCAGGTCCCTGAGACCGAAAGTGCCGGGTGATAGCAGTAGCGCGGGATATAAATCCCCAGCGCCTGCGCCGCCTGAAGTATGGTGGCGCCAGCGGGCAGATCTATGGTTTTTCCGTCAATAGTGATCTTGGGCATAGTCGTAAAGCGTAAAGCGTGAAGCGTAAAATGGGAAGCGTTTTACAAGTGTTGCAAATATATCATTGGGTACTCTTTCCGCTTCCCGCTTCCCGCTTTCCGCAGCCGTTCCCGGCTGCGTGCGCTTCAAATTCGGGCCGGAACTTGGTTATAAAGCTCATCACCGGCATAGCCAGGGCGTCGCCCAGCGGGCAGAGGGTCCGCGCCAGCATATTTTCCGCTATGGAATAGATGAGGGCGATATCGCCTTCCTTACCTTTGCCGGCCTCAAGTTTCCTTAACAGTTTTTCTATCCACCCCCCCCCTTCGCGGCACGGGGTGCACTGGCCGCAGGATTCGTGGTGGTAGAATTTGGCCAGCACCAGCAGGGTCTCCACCATGCAGGCTTTGTCGTCCAGGATGATGATCCCGCCGGAGCCAAGCATGGAACCGGCCTGCTGCACCGATTCATAATCCAGGTTCATCTTAAGGGCTTCGGCGGCGGTCAGCACCGGCACTGAAGACCCGCCCGGTATTACCGCTTTTAATTTTGAACCTTCCAGCATGCCGCCGGCGTAATCTTCTAAAAACTTCTTAAAGGGCATGCCCAGTTCTATCTCGTAAACGCCGGGCTTTTTGACCGGCCCGCTGACTGAAAAAAGTTTTGTGCCGGCGCTCTTGCCCGCGCCCAACTTTGAATACCAGTCTCCGCCCTTCTCGATAATGGCGGGTACCGAGGCCAGGGTCTCTACGTTATTTATAACCGTGGGGCAGCCGAATAGCCCGACCACCGCCGGGAACGGGGGTTTAAGACGGGGCAGTCCCCGCTTGCCCTCTATAGACTCCAGCAGCGCGGTTTCTTCGCCGCAGATATAGGCGCCGGCCCCCCTGTGCACTGCGATATTCAGGTCAAAGCCTGAGCTTAAAATATTATTGCCGAGATAACCCCGCTTGGACGCCTCATTCACGCAGTCCGACAGCAGGCCGGTTTCCTTCGCGAATTCCCCTCTGATATAGATATAGCACTGCTTAGCCCCGATCGCGTAAGAGGCTATTGCGAGCCCTTCTATAAGGAGATGCGGATTTTTAAGTATCAACTCACGGTCCTTAAAAGTGCCGGGTTCACTTTCGTCTGCGTTGCAGACCAGATACCGGGGCTTGGTATTCGCCTTGGGAATAAAAGACCACTTCAGTCCGGTAGGAAAGCCGGCGCCGCCGCGGCCGCGCAGATTAGATTTCTTGACCTCGGCGGTAACATCTTCAGACTTCATGGCCAATGCTTTCCTGAGCGCCTGATATCCGCCCGCCTTTATGTAGGCTTCGATGTCCGCAGCCTCAGTTTTTAAAAGTATTTTTTCCATCATTCACTCACTGTCCGCTCACTGCTCTCCACTAACCACTATCCACTAATCACTGCTGTAATCCAAGCTCGCGCAGCAACATGTCCGTTTTTTCCACGCTCATGTTTTCGTGGTATTTTTCGTTCACCGCTATTACCGGGGCGGTGCCGCAGGAGCCCAGGCATTCCACTGTTGACAGCGTGAACAGCCCGTCCTCGGTGGTTTCACCCTCGGCTATCCGCAATTTCTCTTTAAGGTGCGATAAAATCCTGGGGGCGCCCATAGAATGGCAGGAAATGTTGCGGCAGACCTGCAGATGGTATTTCCCCACCGGCGCGCGGTTGAACATTGTGTAAAAAGTGACTACACCTTTAACGCGGGCGTAAGGCAGGCCAAGGCAGGCGCTGAGGGCGTCAATGGCGTCTTCGGAAACCCAGCCGGCTTCCTTCTGCATCTCATGCAGGGCGGGTATGAGGACAGCCTCTTTTTGGGGATAGATTTTCCTCAGCTCGTCTATTTTAGCCCTGGTCTTTTCCGAAATTTTATAACTCATAGTATTTAGGGTTATAACTCATATCATTTCCAACACTATCCACTACCCACTCGCCACTTTCCCCTATCTCTCCAGCTCCCCGCCGATCATATTGATCTGGCCGAAGGTGGAGATTATATCGGCGATGTAGCCGCCGTTTATCAGCTTTGAAAGTCCGGCCATCAGCGTGAAGCACGGCGGGCGCACGCGCACGCGGTAGGGCTTGCCGGAGCCGTCGCTTACGACGTAATAACCCAGCTCGCCGTTGCCGCCCTCCACCGCCTGATAAATTTCGCCGGCCGTAGGTTTTATGCCTTCGTAGGTCAGCTTGAAATGGGCCATCAGCGCTTCAATGTTGCCGTAAACTTCCTCTTTCGCCGGAAGGATCACGTTGAAATCGGCGTGGCGTATGGGCCCCTCAGGAATCTGCGCAAGGGCCTGCTCCACGATGCGCATACTCTGCTTTATCTCTTCCATGCGCACCAGGTAGCGGTCGTAGTTGTCGCCGTTATCGCCGACCGGGATATCAAAATCAAAGCGGTCGTAAACCAGATAGGGGGTGGCCTTGCGCACGTCGTAGGGCACGCCGCAGGCGCGCAGTACCGGTCCCGTAAACGACATTGAAATTGCGTCTCGCTTGGAGATGGCGCCGGTGCCGCGCATGCGGTCAAAGAATATGCGGTTGCGGGTGAGGAGCTTGTCGGCGTCGCCCAGATTTTTGCGCACTTTCCTGAAGACCTCAGCGGTCTTTGCCTTAAAATCCGGCGGGAGATCGCCTGTCACTCCTCCGACGCGCGCGTAAGCCGGCGTCACTCGTCCTCCGGCCACTGAGTCCGTCAGTTGGTAAAGGAATTCCCTGGCGTTTATCAGGTAGAAATAGACGGTGAAAGCGCCCTGCTCCATAGCGTTTGCGCCTATGCAGGTGAGGTGGTCCTCCAGGCGGCCCAGTTCGGACATGATAACGCGCAGGTATTTGCAGCGCTCGGGGGTCTCTATGTCCATGAGCTTCTCTATCGCCAGGGCAAAGCCCACATTATTTATAAAAGGCGAGACATAGTTCAGGCGGTCGGTGTAGGGGATTACCTGGTTATAGGTCACATTCTCGCAGGTTTTCTCAAAGCCGCGGTGCAGGTATCCTATCTCAACGTCGGAATCTACAACCCTCTCCCCCTCTACGGTCAGGAGTATCCGCACGATGCCGTGCATGGCCGGGTGCGAAGGCCCCATATTCAGGACCATGCGCCCGTTGCCCAGGTCTTCCATCTCCCAAGTCTTAGGTATAGAGTTAATAGTCTTCGTTTCCATTAAATTTATCTGCCGTTATCCGCTCAGCACTTTTCACTAATCACTATTCACTTCCCTTATTCTCGATGCACTATCCTCGGCTGTCTTTTTTTTAGCGGATAATCCTTGCGCAGCGGGTGACCTTCAAAAGTGTCGTACATCAAGATCCTTCTCAGATCCGGGTGGCCCTCAAATTTTATGCCGAACATATCGTACGCTTCCCGCTCGAACCAGTTGGCCGCTCCCCAGAGCGGAGTCAGCGAGGCTATGAGGGGTTCTTTTCCGTTAACCGGCGCCTTCAGACGCAGGCGCAGGTTGGTCTTGAAAGAATAAAAGTGATAAACCATCTCAAAGCGGTCCTCCCGCTCGGGGTAGTCGACGGCCGTCAGATCCATCAGGAACTCAAAGCCCAGCTCGTCGCGCAGATAGCCGGCAACCTCGCGCAGCGCCTCCCGCCGGACGGTCACGGTAGAATCGCCCCGGAAGGCGTGGGTCCCCGTGACCTGCGCCGGAAATTTTTCCTGAATAGTTCTTATCAGGTCCTGGTTCATTTGTATTTCTTGTCCATTACGGATTCCGCGGAAACTTTTTCCTGCAGCTTCATCAGCGCGTCCAGCACGGCTTCCGGGCGCGGCGGGCAGCCGGGAATATAAATATCCACGGGAATTATCTTGTCTATCCCCTGCACCGTGGCGTAATTATCGTAAAAGCCGCCTGAGGTCGCGCAAACGCCGAAAGAAACCACCCACTTCGGTTCGCACATCTGATCATAGACCCGCTTCAGAACGGGGGCCAGCTTCTCGTTTACTGTGCCTACCACAAAAAGTACATCCGCCTGCCTGGGCGAAAATCTGGGAAACTCGGCGCCGAAGCGCGCTATATCGTAGGAGGACGCCCACACCGACATAAATTCCATGCCGCAGCAGGCGGTCACGAAGGGATATTGGAAAAAAGAGTACTTGCGCGCCCAGTTGACGGCGTCGTCCACGCGGGAGGTGAAAAAAGAATGGCCGAAGGCTGTCTCTAATCCCATTGCAGCGCTCCCCGCTTTATGGCGTAGATCAGCGCGGCGAACAGGATGCATATGAAGCCGGACATGGCGATAAACCCCTGCATGCCCAGCGCCCTGAAGGAGACGGCCCACGGATACAGGAATATTATCTCTATGTCGAACATCACGAACAGGATGGCTATAAGGTAAAAATTGACTGAGACGGCGCTTCTGGAAGCCTGGGCGGGCGGCATGCCGCACTCAAAAGGTTCCGCCTTAATATGATTACGCTTTTTGGGTCCGAACAACATGGCTGCCAGCAGCATTCCTATCGCTACCGCCAGTCCGAACCCCATCGTAAGCGCTATGGCCAGATATTGTCTCATTGAATCTATATTCTATCAAAATATACCGACCCGCCAAATTAGTAATGTTAATCAAAAAATAAGCGCCGGTAATAGCCCCCGAAAATTATTCGGTTCTGCGGGCGCTAAAATATTATAGTGTAATCAAGATTTCATCACGCTTCATTTATAGAGTGAGGTCTCGTCTTTGTCGCCGCCCAGGGATTTTATCGCCGTCCTTATTTCGCCGATGCATCCTGCCGCGTCGTGCAGCACCTCGTGTTCGCCGAACCTGAGGATCGTCCAGCCCCGGCGCTTCAGCCAATAATCCCTTCCCGCGTCTTTGGCACGCTGGCCGGTGGTGGAATGCCAGCAGCGCCCGTCGCATTCCACGTCAAGTTTCCCTTTTTTGCAGAACAGCGCGAAATCCAGCCGGTATTTCACCTTTTTCCGCAGCATGATATTATATTCGCGAAAAAATCCAAGGCCGGCGGACTTCAGCGCGCCGCACATCATGTTTTCTATAGGAAACACTTCAAAAATCCCGAGAATATCCCTGGCCAGCGCGAGGCGCTTCAGCTTGGCGTAGCCGAAAGATATCCTGCTGCCGCTTGTGTTAAGGATCGGCGCGGGGAGTCTGATCAGCGGGCCCAGGCTGTATTTTTTATAAAGCCGCAGCGCCGCCGGATGTTCCGGCTCACCGGGGAAGATATCTATCCTGCGCCCGGTTGAACAGGCCTTAACCTCGGCGTAATACGCTATTCTTTTTCCGTCCGGCTTAAAGCAGGCCGGCTGGTAAAAAGCGATATGGGTGAAGGCGCTTTTGGGGGCCTTCTTGAGAGGTATCCTGTACCAGCGGTCGCGCGCCGCTATCTCCAGGTCGCGCGGCGCCTTTAAAACCGCGATCAAAGCGATTTTGTCAGGAGCTGGCTTAACAAGATAATGTGATCCCCCCATATTATCCCCCTCTAGCAGCCCGCTCGCGCCGTAAAGCCGATTTTCTTTACCGGCGGTGGCTCGGAGATCAGGCTTTTGATGGCGTCGAAAACCACCTTAAACTGATAGTCATATTTCTTTTCCATTGCTTCCAGCTTCCGGCGCAAATCCGCGTGAGTATTAAGCAGTTCCCGGAGCTTTGTGAAGGTGCGCATTATCTGGATGTTTACCGCTATCGCACGCTCACTGTTAAGAACGCTGGAAAGCATAGCGACTCCGTTTTCTGTAAAGGCGAAAGGAAGATATTTTACATGCCTTCCACGGCCTTTCTTTAAGGTCGCATTTTGCGACCTTAAAACATTCGAACACTCTTCTTTAGTCAATTGCAGCATGAAGTCAGGAGGGAATCTTTTTAGATTCCTTTTTACCTGCTCATTGAGGCGCTTAGCTTTAATGCCATACAGCTTTGCCAAGTCATAATAAAGCATAACCTTATACCCGCGGATAAATAATATTTTAGATTCCAGGACTTCATGTGGAATAATATCTTTATACATAATTCCCCCTTTGCTTACACATAGCATAGCCGGCGATCCCGACAGCGTCATATCGGGGAGATAACAGAGAAGAAGTCTCCTGGTACATCTTTTGTTTCAAGGTGCCACTTTGGCACCTTGAAAGCACACAGGTAATTCTCGCACCAGTGGTGCGAGAAATTCCGGGGCTATATATGTATCTCTAAATTACCCCCCCCTGCCTTCTGCTAATTAAGCAGCACATGGAATTCACTGTTAATCTTCGTCCGGCTCCACCCAGTCTATTACCGTGCCGCCGCTGTTGTAGTAATAGGGGCTTACAAGCCAGTCCATGTCGACGCCGCGCAGAACGCGGAAATCACGCACCTTAAACGTTTTCTCCTCATGGATGTCCAGCAGGGTGTCGTCCAGGGACGGAACCGGCACAAAAGGATAAAGTTTTTTCAGCACTTCCTGTCTTTTATCCGCTGGGATAATATATTCATCAACATAACCGCCCGGCACTATTATAGACCGGGTGGGAAACGGCAAGGGCACATCCAGAGACTTATTAATGCTTTTCATATTTCCTCCTTATCTTTTCCGAATTCATCCTCAATTTCCTTTATTGTCGGCAACTGCCCCTTAAGCTCTTTTGGCAGAGAGGCGATAAGCCTCGTGCGCCAGTTGGCAATCCCGATAGGCTTTCTTATATCCCTTAAGGCATATTCGGCTATAACCCTATCTTTGGCCTTGCATAATATTAACCCTATAGACGGCTTATCATCCGGATGCTTCATTGTATCGTCGACGGCCGAGAGATAAAAATTAAGCTTGCCGGCATACTCCGGCTTGAATTCACCGGCTTTCAATTCTATGACCACATAGCAGCGCAGGCGCAGGTGGTAAAAAAGCAAATCGAGATAGAACTCCTTCCCGCTGACCTCAAGCCGCACCTGTCTCCCTACGAATGCAAACCCAACGCCTAGCTCAACAAGGAACTTCTGAATATGGCTCAGTAGTCCCTGCTCCAGATCCTTCTCATAGGAGTCCGCGTATAGCGTTACAAAATCAAATAAATATGGATCTTTAAGGACCTGCTGGGCTAAATCCGATTGCGGGGGCGGAAGCGTGCGGTTGAAATTGCTGAGGGCTTTAGCCTGCCTGTTGATCAGGCCCTCGCCTATGTGATGAACCAACATGCTGCGGCTCCACCCATATTCCATTATAGCCCTCGCGTACCAAATACGCTCCAAAGGGAGCTTAAGTTTTTCCAGTAGAATAATATTGTGCCCCCACGGTATTTCTGCCACAGCCTGTGGCAGATTTTCCCCATCCAATTCCGCCACAAGTTGTGGCAGAATTATTCCCGGCTGCGTATAGGCTTTATAAAAAGCCCGCATTCGCCATATATTACGCGGAGAAAAACCCTCAATTCCCGGAAATTCGTGATGAATATCCACCGCTAGTTGGTCCACTACTGAGTTTCCCCATTCGATATTCTGCTGGCGACATACTATGGATTTTCCAATATACCAATACACCCCTGTCATTTCGTGATTAACCGAAAGGACTGCCCGCACCTGGGCAGCCTTAATGCGCATTTTTAAATCCTTCAGGAAATGGCTATACCCGGGCGGCAGAATTGAATTCGTGCTCTTCGTGATCTTTTTGTTTGCCATAATCCCCCCTTGCCGTATTAATAGCGTAGCAGGTCACCCCGACAGCGTCTTGTCGGGGTGATTTTGAGGGTTTTGGAATTATTTAGGCAGACAGCGGCAGGGAATTTAGTATCACGCCGCCGGAACAATGGCGCTGATTAGCGAATCCATTATTTCGCCGCGGCGCAGGAGCTTCACCTTAACAAAGCCGGCGGCCGTCAGGTCGTCGCGAATCTCGTTAAAAGTGAAAGTTGAGCCACCGCTGGTGGCGGTCAGCATGTTTACGGCGAAAAGAGCGGCGCCGACGGGGCGCGTGCGCGAAGCGTCAACCACGATATCGCGAATAAGGATCCGCCCTCCGGGCGGCAGCGCGGCGAACACCCTTGAGAACATCGCCCTGTTCTGGGCGCGAGAGTTCTGATGAACTATCGCGCTCACCCACGCCAGATCAGGGCCTTGCGGCATAACGCCGCTATGGTAATCGCCGGCCACAAAATTCACCCTGCCGGCGAGCCCGGCTTTCTTTATCGTCCCGCGGGCCATAGGGATTACATCGGGCCGGTCAAAAATTGTCGCACGGGTGCCCGGGTTGCGCCGGAGGAACGGGATCGTCCATGTGCCGGAGGCCCCGCCAAGGTCAAGCAGATGGGTGAATTTTAAAGGGCCAAGGCTGTCGATAAGCGGCTCAGCCATAGGACTGGACACCTCGTGCATGGCCCGTATAAACGAGTCTAAATCTCCGTCGGCACCGCGTACGCTCGGGCGGCGCGCGGCCGGTTTGCCGCTGCGCGCGACGCTGCCCAATTGCCCCCAGAGCCGCAGGCAGTTGCCCTGGTGGCGCACCATGCCCAGCATGCACCGCGCGCCTTTATCAGCGAGCACTCCCGCGACCGCCGCCGGCACTCTGTAGACGGGTTTGGCCCCCGGCCCTTTAGCCAGCATGCCGAGAGCGGCTAAGGCGTCAAGCAGGATAGTGATAGCGCGCGCGTCGCCCCTGATCTTCGCGGCCAGCCGCGCCGCGCCCATGGGCCTCGCGTGCAGGATCGTGAAGACGTCAAGGTCAGCCCCGGCGATTACAACGCAAGCCGGCTGGAATCCGCGCACCATTTCCATAATAGTCTTCCCGCTAATTTTCGCTTTAGTCGTCATAATTCCCTCCAAAAATAAATTCCGGTAATTCCGGGGTAATTCTGGGGACAGTATATGTATCTCTAAACAACGCCCGATTAAATATGCTGTCTCCCGGAATCAGCGGTTAACACGCACCCTGGCTTGCAGGCGTCTTTCAGTTCCTTAAGATTGGAGATGTACCGGCATTTTGGGATTGAGCGTGTGAATTTTGTGCCGTAGCGCCGGGTCTGTATTCTTGGGTCAAGCACCACGACCGCGCCGAAGTCGTCTTTCGCGCGGATCAGCCGGCCGAAGCCCTGGCGGAATTTAACGACAGCTTTGGGGAGCGAGTAGTCCTTGAAAAAATTCATACCCTTTGCCGTCATCCATTCCTTACGGGCCTCCTCAAGGGGCGAGTCGGGCGAAATAAATGGCAGCCTTGCGATAACCACGCAGGAGAGCGCCGGCCCCGGTACATCCACCCCCTGCCAGAAGGTGTCGGTGGCGAACAGTACCCCGTTGCCCGCGTGCCCGAACTCCGTGATCAGCTGATGAGGTATTTTATCTTTCTGCTTGAAAAGCGGCCTGCCGGATAATTGCGCGGACAGCACGCTGTAGGCCGTCTCAAGCGACTGCCAGCTTGTGAAAAGCAGAAACACCCCGCCCTCCACGGCCGAACAGATCTTGAAACATTCCCGGATAACCGCCTCCTGGTAAGCGCCGGGATCTGAGGGGTCGGGTATATCCTGCGGGATAAATAGCGCCGCCTGCTTATCATATTCAAACGGAGAGTCCAGCAGGAGCTCCCAGCCTTTATCAAGCCCCAGCTGCGCTTTAACCATCTTGAACGAGCCGTCCACCGTCAGCGTGGCCGAGGTAAGGATGACCGGGAAAGTCTTTGCGAAAAGTTCTTTTTTCAGCGCTTCCGAGACATCCACCGGCGCCATGTTCAGGGAAATCTCACGGTGCCTTTTTAAGCTCCGGACCTCAACCCAATACGCGTGCGAGGTCTCTTTACACTCGAGAAACGAGGATATCTGCGCGGAAAGGTCCATGCATTTTTTTAGGTGCCCTTTAATTTCGGCCCCTTCCTGGTCGGAGTGCGCGTAACTGATCGCCTGCGAGAGAAGCACCGTGAGCGCGAGCAGAGGCTTGTACAGGCAATTATCCACGATGTCCGGCGTGACCACTCGTTTTGGCTTCAGCGAGCCCGGGCCGGCCAAGCCGTAAAAGCCGAGCTTCTCCGTGATATCCTGAAAAAAGGTCTGGGAGGCGAAGTTCACGTCTAAGACGGCCTGCTGTATTTCAGCCAGCCAGGCGCTCGGGGGCCGCTTTATTCTTTTGGCGAAACCTTTTCCGGACTTGGGATTATAGACCGAATCCAGGAAGCGCTTTATCTTTCTGTCCGTCAGAGAAAAGCCCATAAAGCCGGCCGCGACCTCCTCAAGATTATGCGCCTCGTCGAAAATAACCGCGTCAAAAGCCGGCAGCGGCATGCCGGCAAAGAAAAGGTGCTGGTTAACCACGATAATGTCGGACATGGCGGCCTGCGCCACGTCTTTGCGGTAAAAACATTTGTCTTTTAAATGGCACTTGCGGCCCAGGCAGACGTCCGAGTCGCGGCAAACCTCATCCCAGATCTGGTGAGGAACCGCGAAAGGTATTTCAGTCCGGCAGCCGCTGTGGCCGGTTTTCGACCATTCGTGCAGCGCGTCCGCTATTCTCTGCTCCTCGCTCTCCTCGAACATCTCCGGGCCCAGCCGCTCGGAGCGCTCCAGGCGCGAAAGGCACAGGTAGTTTGACGAACCCATCAGCAGAAAATAGGAAAGCTTCATGCCAAGCTTCTCAAGCACGGCCTTTACTATCGGAAGGTCCTTTTTCACCAGCTGTGCCTGCAGGGCTTTTGTGTAGGTGGCCACCACCGCCTTTTTTTTGTTGCCGACCGCCCAGATGGCCGCGGGCACGAGGTAGGCCAGGGATTTGCCCACGCCGGTGCCGGCCTCCACAGCCAGATGGGTCCGCTTATTGATGGCCTGAAACACAGCCGAGGCCATCTTAGCCTGCTGGGGGCGCGGTTCGAAGTGCCGGATGACCTGCGAAATTGAGTCGCCGGGAGCAAAAAGGTCAGCCACCCCGGAGTCATCTCCGGGAGGAGGTTCGACATGTTTATTTTTGGCGGTCATTGGGAAGATGCTTACGATATAACAATAATCCGGCCAGGCTCGCAGCGCTTGGCCACGTGGATCTTAAACTTCACTGGCATCTTATGTTTATTAAAATAGCCCTCTATTTCCTTCTGCGGCAGATGAGGCTTGTTGCAGTCCGTGCTCAGGTGCCCTAAAATAACCGCCTGCGGCTGCCCGGCGCTGGCCTTACAGATCTTATGCAGGAATTTCGCGGTTTTCCTGTTCGACATATGGAACTCCGAGCCGTAATGGCCGAATATTTTTAAAAGTTCCGTGTCGTGGTTCGCCTCGAGGAAAAGCAAATCGGAATTAGCCGCGAACGCCACGTGCTCGTCGGTGAAGCCGTTAAAATCGGTGAAGACCGCTGCCTTAAACTCTCGCCTTCGCCTTGTGGTAGTAAGAATAAAAGCGGTCGTGCAGCAGTTCGGCGCGTGCTCCACGCGGATATGGCGGACCGTTAAATCGCCGATCGTCAGCGCGTCCTCGAACGGGCTGAGTATCGCCGCGTATTTCTCGCCGTGCCTGGCCTTAATCTGATGATAAACCCCGGAGTGGCACCGCGCCCTAAGCCCCTCCTCGTGCAAGACTCTCAGGGAATTAGCGTTGATATGGTCGCCGTGCGCGTGCGTGACAAGGACGGCGTCCAGCGAGCCGCAGATCTTTCTGGCCTCTTTAAGCGACACCCTGCAATCGCGCTGGCAGCCCGGGGCGAAATCAATCAATACCGCGGCGCTGTCGGTCCACAATAGCGCGGCATTTCCGCTGCTGCCCGAACATAAAGATTTAAATTTAAGAGCCATTGATTTTTAGATTCTTCCGCCAACTCTATTATAGCAAAGCGCCTCCGACAGCGTGGTGTCGCTATAGTTTTTATAAATTTAGGATTTGAAAGCTGCGTCCCCGATGCCCTCTTTTGCCCCAAAGTATTATTGATTCGTCTCACCGGCGAAAGCCGGTGTCCAGTTCATTGCAGCAATAGGCGGCAGTGGGTTCAGCTCAATTCGTGACGCACTGCGTCACAAATCTGCATAAGTTAGATATCGCACTAGCCTAAAAAATGCAGTTGGCGCATGTTAGTCGTCGGGTAGCCCAGATTTTTCTATTCCGTCTTTCCGGCTAGAACTTAGTCGCAACTCCCTTATCAGGTCTTGTGCCTTTAGGAAAAAAATAATGTTACCTTTTAAGCATCCTGGGATAAATAGTCATAAAGTCATCTGCGTCCCCTATGCCCACTGGGCGGCGAAGACGAAGCGTGCGCCTACTCCGAAGTTTTTAAGCCGGTCTGGGAGAAAACTCCCGGCGCCATGCCCTGGCTGAAAACCGGCCAGCAAGCGCTTTCCACTCCGAAAGCGGGCCGCAACGAACCATGCCCCTGCGGTTCCGGAAGGAAATACAAGAAGTGCTGCGGCAAGTGAGCGCCTGCGGCGGATAGCGATGTTCTCCGGGGAGCCATAATAGAAGCAGGGCGAGGTTATCTGCCCTTATATTTTCTCTCCAACTCTTTCGCCGCGGCCACGCCTTCGGTGGTGAGATGCACTGACTTCGCGCCCCTGGAGTCGAATAGATAGCCTTTGGCCGTAAGCGCGCGCAGCAGTTCAAACCGGTGGTTTTTCCAGGCGCGAGGGGAAAGCTCTTTTCTCTCTGTCCAACTGGCCAGATAAAGCAGCACCAGCGTCAGCTCCTGCTCAAACTTATCCCCGCTTATGTCATTTTCAGTCATCGGACTGCTTTCCCCCTAGCGCTTTCCCCTGCCGCCCGTCCAGCGGCAAATAGTTCTCGCCCGTAACAACTTTTTTGCCCGTCTTTTTCTCCAGTTCCAAACGTGCTCTTTTGGCGATTCCTCCGCCCTTTTTGCCGGCTACGGCATTTCCCGGCATCCCTGTCGCGTTTATTGTTTCAGCTATCTGGCGGGTGGACATTTCAGCCAGCGCGGTAAAGATAAGTTCCCCCTCGCTCATATGATCGCGCAGGTTATGACTTTTTAAACCTTTTTTCACCTTATGCGCCTTAACAGTGAGGCCGGCCCATTCTTTATGAATAATATTGGTCAGCGCGGCGTACTCCGATTCCTTTGTTACATCGTGGTTCTTCCAGTAATCGGTTAGTTTATTGCGGGTTTCCTGGCCCATCATGCGCTGCTGTATCCATTTTTCGCTGCGGCCGTGCTGATGCCAATACTGGCGGGCGCGGTCCACGGATTTTGCGGGGTCGGCCATATCCTGCAGGCGCTCGTAGCCAACCTTCGCCAGCCAGAGTTTTATCTGTTCGGCCTTCGGGCTAGGCACGGATTGTATAAGGCGAAGTAATGTTTCGGGATTTGCCACGTCTGTCAGGTATCTTTTGCCGTCCGCCGCTTCTAATTTCAGTTGGTGACAATCTGTCACCGACTGACTTCCTTCCGCAGAAAGCTGCGTTTTCCGGAGCAAAGTAGCCACCATTCCGCTGTAAAGTAGCCACTATTCCGTTACAAAGTAGCCACCGTTCCGGTGAAAGTAGCCACCCCTGTTTTTGATGGGGTGATTAAAGGTCTTGAAGCGGCGCCGGGTA
>CAIPTO010000053.1 GCA_903867985.1 uncultured Elusimicrobia bacterium
CCGGACATGGATTCTTTAAGCCGCAAAGTCATGCAGGGGAAATGGACCCATTACAAAGCTGAACATTTTTTTTACTTTAACAGGCGCTCCATGAACTATCTTGCCGACCAGTCCGGTTTTGCCTCTGAATATTTTGAAACCGCGAAGAAATCCATGAATCTTGAGTATATTTATACGCAGTTCAAAGCGTATCCGCATTGGCTGTTATCGCCTGTTTCCGGTCTTCTTCACCGGTTACTCCCCCGCGCGCTTCTCACGAGAAACTTCCATATAACCATGGGCGAGATGGTGGTTATCCTGAAAAATAAATAAAATACCCGCCTGTAAACTAAGTGGCTTTGATGATGCGCCGCAGGTTACCCTATTCGGGGTGGTGGCGGATTTTCCGCGTGGGTGACGATGGGTATAGTTGGAGGGGTGACGGGGTCAGGCCTTTTCGAACCCGCAGGTTTCCGAGGGAACGCGAAAAGGCCTGACTTCGGCAGGACCCCGAACTGGCAGCCACTGCCATCCCGAACTGGCAGCCGCCGTTTCTCGTGCTATTCTGCTGAAGGTTAGTGACTGGTTTAATTCCAATTAAAAACGGGCGGAGCCTAAAAGCTACGCCCGTTTTTGTCAGGTTCCTGGTGTTACTTGCCCAGGAATTCTTTGACCTTCGCGGTGACGGCTTCCGGGGTGAAACCGAAGTGCTTCATCACTTCATGTTCCGGTGCCGATATCCCGAACGATTCTATCGATATCGTCATTGAACGCCCGTTGGCCAATTCTTTCCAGCCGGAACCGCATCCGGCTTCTATGAAAACTTTCGGCATATCTTTCTCCAGCACTGCGCAGCGATGCTCCGGGGTCTGCGCGGTGAAAACTTCAACGCAGGGCATTGAAATAACCTTGGCCATTATTCCCGCTTTTTCAAGGCTCGCCGCCGCGGCAAGCGCCAGCGGCACTTCGGAGCCGGTGGCGATTAGTTCCACGTCGGGCCTGACCGAGGTGCCCTTGATAACATATCCGCCCTTTTTTACGCCCTCTTTTATCCTGTCCTTATGTGCCGCCTGTATAGGCAACTTCTGCCTTGAAAGCAGGAGGCAGGCCGGCTTCCGGTTCTTCAATATCTGCTCCCAGCAGTAAAAAGTCTCGTAGGCGTCGGCGGGCCGCCAGACCGCTATGTTCGGTATCAGGCGCAGGGACATTGTTTGCTCCACCGGCTGGTGGGTCGGGCCATCCTCGCCCAGGCCCACGCTGTCATGCGTGAAGACGAACGTGGCGGGAATGTTCATAATTGCCGCCATGCGTATGGCAGGGCGCATATAATCAGAGAAGGTCAGGAAAGTGGAGCCGAAAGGCCGAAGTCCGCCGTGCAGCGTCATGCCGTTCACTATCGCGCCCATGGCGTGTTCCCTGATGCCGAAGCGCATGTTGCGTTCCGGCTTTCCGGCGAAATTGGTCTTGGTGGAAGCGGCCAGATCCGCCGAACCGCCGATGAGGTTTTCCACCCGCTCCGCCAGCAAATTCAGCGCCTTGCTTGAGGCGTCGCGCGTGGCCAGCGGATCCGGGAATACCAGGTCCTCATCCCTGATGATATTTTCCGGCAGCTCCGGCGAGAAAAAATTGCTGAGCCTGGCGGCCAGTTCCGGTTTCTGTTCCCTGTAGGATTTGAGAAGTTTAAGCCATTTCTTCTCGGCCTTGAGGCCTTCCTGGTTAAGCGCTTCAAAGTGGCTGATGAGTTCCTCCGGGTATTTAAAGGGCTCTTCCCATGGCCAGCCGAGAGCTTTCTTCGTCGCCAGGACTTCGTTATGCTTGAGCGGTTCTCCGTGCACGCCAGCGGTGTCCTGTTTGGGGCTGGCGAAACCTATATGGGTTTTGGCGATGATAAGCGTCGGCTTTACCGCGCTTTTTTTTGCTTTCCTGATGCTGCGGTCAAGCTCTTCCAGGTCGTTGCCGTCCATAACTTCAAGTACGTCCCACTCAAGGGCCATAAATCGTTTTTTCACATCCTCGGTGAAAGAGAGAGAAGTGGAGCCGTCGATAGTGATGCCGTTGGAGTCGTAGACGCAGACCAGTTTATTGAGCTTCAGGTGTCCCGCCAGTGAGGCGGCTTCGTTGCTTACGCCCTCCATCAGGTCGCCGTCGCCGACGAAGACATAGGTGTGATGGTCTATCAGGGACAATTCGGGAGTGTTGAAGACAGATGCAAGGTGTTTTTCAGCCAGCGCCATGCCCACTGCGTTGCCGAAGCCCTGCCCCAGCGGACCGGTGGTCGTTTCCACGCCTTTGGTGTCCCCGTATTCCGGATGCCCCGGGGTTTTGCTGCCGAGTTGACGGAAGCGCTTTATCTCGTCCATAGACAGACCATAGCCGAAAAGGTGCAGCATGGCATAAAGCATGGCCGAGCCGTGTCCTGCGGACAGCACAAAACGATCCCGGTTCAGCCATTCCGGATTAGCGGGGTTATGTTTGAGGTGGCGGCTCCATAAAGCGTAGGCGGCCGGCGCCAGACCCAGCGGCAGTCCGGGATGGCCGGAATTTGCTTTTTCCACCATATCAATGGCCAGCGCCCTGATAGCGTTTACCGCCAAAGTATCGATTTCGTTAAAAGGCATAATCAGTTCTCCTTTGCCCTCGTACTGTTTCGCAGCGCGAAGGCCTGTATCGCTATGATTGTTTTGGCGTCCTTTATTTTGCCGGTTTTAATCAGGCCGAAGGCTTTTTTGAACGCTATGTGCTCAACATTTATAAATTCGTCTTCATCCGGGGCCGCTGCGCCGGCTTTGAGACCGGTCGCCAGATAAACATGCAGAACTTCGTTGGAAAAAGCCGAAGTCGGCCAGAAAGCCGATAATTTCTCCAGCCTGGCCGCCGTATATCCGGTTTCTTCCCGGAGTTCAGCGCGGGCCCTGGCGTGGAGGGGATCATTTTTTGAATGCAGTTTCCCGGCCGGTATCTCAAGCGTAACTTCCTGCACAGGGTAGCGGTATTGGCGCACCATCACGATCTCGCCGTTCTCCAGCACCGGCAGGACGGCCACGGCGCCGGGGTGATCCAGGAATTCGCGAGTGGCAGTTTTGCCATCAGGCAGGCGGATGACGTCGGCTCTGAAATTTACGGCTTTGCCGGAAAAAATCTTCCTGAGTTTCAGCTGTTTTTCAAATAAGGTTTTGTGTTCCATGGCTTTATTATAAATTATATAATTATTGGGAATGAAATCCGCCGGCTTTATCCATCTTCACAACCATTCCGAGTATTCGCTCCTGGACGGGATGCTGCGCATCACCGACGGGGAAGGCAGGCCTTCTGATTTTCTTAAGGGTCTGGCGGACAGGAAGGTCCCTGCGCTGGCTTTTACCGACCATGGCAATATGTACGGCGCAATGGAATTCTATTTTACCGCCTTGTCCGCCGGCGTCAGGCCTATCATCGGCTGCGAGGTCTACACCGCCAGGGGGTCGCGTCTGCTGAAGGACAAGACTTCCTCCCGCAAGGACAACGGCCACCTGACCATTCTCGCTCAAAATCAGACCGG
>CAIPTO010000054.1 GCA_903867985.1 uncultured Elusimicrobia bacterium
ACCTCAATGCTTTCAATGGCAGTCTTAACAGTTTTTGAATCGTGCAGGTTTCCCGGGAAAACCTCGTAGCCTAAAGGCAGTCCCTCCTTCGTCACCACCAGCCCGATACAAACCTGCTTACAATCATTCCGGTGGTCGCGGCTGTGGCCGCGTTTCGCCTGTGAGTTTTCTTCTTGGCGGCCTTCAAAATATGTGGAGGTTATATCGTAAAGAAGCAGGTCGTATTGAACACCAAACAGCTCGCCCCATAATCCTTTTAAATGCGTTTCCAGCGCTTTCTTAAGCGGCAGTATCCTGTCCAGTCCACGGTAAAGCCGGTCGTCGTTTATTTTTTCTTCATCAACGCAAAGCATGTCCGCCAATGCGGTCTTGCGCAACCAGCTTTCGGATATGTGCAGTTCGCTTGATGGTTCGCACAGCCGCGCTAAAGTTATTATCTCGGCTATCTCCGCCCAGGAAATATCTTCACCGCCGCGGGGGAGGTTCTCTTCAAAGAATTTGTCCAGCTTCGCCATTCGCCATAATTTGTGGCCAAGCCATATGTCGCCAAAGCGCCTTACCCGCTCAAGTTTCACGCCGTTTAACCGTACCTGCACGACTTCTTTCTCCAGAGGTGGGTCAAACAGACCAGGCTCCTCAATATGTCCGCCCAATTGCCGGGCCATGTCTTTGGCACGCAAACGGCCGGCATCGTCGAGCTCGCCAATCTGCATCACTGTTTCCTGCCGGACCTTTTTACCGACGCGCACAGAACGCACCAGTCGCCAGTAGGTGTGGGACTTCCCGTCTTTGCGTCGTACGCTATGCCGTAAATACATAACCAAATAAAACCATTTCCCTGCCTGCCTGACAAGGCTCAAGGTCGGCACTACATTTACTTTTTGGGGAAGGCTAAAATACTGTCGCCAATGAGAAGATAAAAGCCGAAAAGAATTTTATAGGCAAAAATAGTTGAAATTTGGGGCTTAGTGCGGAACCTGGGCTAGCTCATCCCGCTCATCCAGGCCGCCCGCCCATGTATCCCCTTTGCTATAATATTATAGGCAAACGGGATATTGCGCTTTAACGACTTTTGTATTGAGGGTCTAATGGCAAACAAAATGCTTACTTATGTGGCCGGGCACACGGGGCTTGTGAGGTCCGCGCTGTTCCGCCGGCTTTCAAAGGACGTCGGGGCCGAATTGATTACCGCAAAGGCGGCCACCCTGAACCTGCGCCGGCAGTCTGACACCGAGAAATTCCTCGAAACCCATAAAATAGACCGCGTATATCTTGCCGCCGCCAAGGTGGGCGGAATACTTGCAACAGCACTTATAAGGCCGACTTCATCTACGACAACCTGGCTATAGCCATGAACGTGATACACGCCGCCTACAAGTGCAAGGTGAAGAAACTTCTTAACCTGGGCTCGTCGTGCATCTATCCTAAACTGGCGCCCCCCGACTTTTACCAAAAGCAGCGGTTTTTGGTGCCATGACTATGTATGCCGATGCCTGAGCGTGTCTCTTTTACAGATAACCCTACTGGGCCTTCCTATAGGGAAATTCGGCCGGACAGCAGGAGGCGTATACTTAAGAGAGTCACTACCCATAGTGAGAATCTTTGTTGACGCGCGTAT
>CAIPTO010000055.1 GCA_903867985.1 uncultured Elusimicrobia bacterium
GAAGGTGCCTAAACTTGCCGCATAACCTCAACTTTCTAAACCGCCGGATGCGGACCCGCATGTCCGGTGGTGTGGGAGGGGCACGGCGGTCCTATTGACCGTCGCCCCTATCCCGATTATAGGCGAAGGTAATAGTTCCTTACGGGGAAGGTCGCTGCCGCTCCCGGTCGCCCGCTCCAGATTTAAAAACCGGCTTAACAGGCCGGTTTTTTAATTCCTTAGGCCGTTGGGGCGAAAGGAATCGAAGCCGACCTGAGCGCTCGCGGTGCGAGAAAAGGGACGCTTCGTCCCGCCAGCGAAGGCGGCCGGCTTCGGAGGAAGGCGCGGGAGTGCCTGGAGGAGAAGGATTCCCTTCGCCCGCTCCAGATTTTTAAACGCAGTTTCTCGACGACAATCCTTAAAAAATTGTCGTCGTTTTCATTTTAGAGCAGGTGTCCATTTTAGCCTTGGTGTCCATATAGGTGTCCATCCAGAAGCAAATGCCGGGATTACAGCCTATAGGTGCCCCTTTGAGGGTGGATATATCTTTGGGGTGAGGGGGAGTTCTATTCTGCCGGCAACGTTGAATAGTAGGCGTTTAAAACTTTAAACGCCGCATCTAAGTCCTCTGACAGGCCGCATGTGCCGGCCAATGCCCCGAAGGGGCCTTTCCAGGCAACGGGCGGCCGGTCGAGGGATTCCGGCAAAGGGTGCGTCTTTCGGCGCTTAAAGGTGGCGTTCAGCGCCTGCCGGACTTTGGTGTGATCCATCTTGCCGGAGCCTATCAACAGAAGCATGTCTATAAGATCCCTCGCGCGGGAGTTCGGCATCAGGCGCTGTAAAGTGTAGGAGTGCAGCTTTTCGGCGAAGTGCTGCTCCTGCGAAATAGTGGGGAACTCCGCGCCGGGTATTCCGGCGAATTTCAACCAGTCATGGGCCTGCGTCATATCAAACGGCGCAAGCACCACGTCGCCAGCTCCGACATCAATGTGGAATCGCACAAAAGTTCGGCCGTCCAGGCGGGTTTCTACAGGGAAGCGGGCCCCGCCATAAGGAGCCGCATCCAGGTCCAGCATTGCTTCGCCGATATTGAATGAAAAGAAATCGCCCAAATCCTGGCCCGCAGCTTTTGCGAGCGCCTCAAGGATCATCACTTTAAGAGGCTGGTCTTTCTCCGTGCCCAAGGAATGCCGAAGAGCTAAATCTATGTCCTTGGTTGCGCGGGCTTCCTTCATTCTTAATTCCAGGGCATAGCCGCCCTTAAGAATCCATGCCGCGTCCTTTCGGGCGAACAGGCGGGCCAGCAGGCGGTCGAAAGCTACTTCTCTCAGGAGGCGCTGAAGATCTAATTTCTCATCTTTTGCTTTTTGCTTGAGCCGGTCTTCGAGAGCGCGGCGAAACGCTGTCGGGGTGTCATACTTCTTCAGCTTGTCCATTATTGGTCTCCCCTGAGTTGCTCTATTTCTTTCTTGATGGCGGGTGAAATCCGTTTGGCTTGTTTCAGTTCTGCGCGGGTAATGAGCCCGCGCTGGAACGCTTGTTTTACCGCTTGCTGCATGTGATCCATCTCGACCGTGCGGACGGTCAGAAGATCTGCGATAGTTTTGAGCGCCTTGGTTACCTTAACGCCGAATCTGATCTCAATATCGTCCTTGTGTACGTTGCCCCGGTGAAGGACCGGGATTTTAGATCGATCGTTCCTTCGTTGAAAAGAGCGCGGTACCGTCATATGCAGCCTGGCCGGATTGATATCCGAAAGATCATAAAGACTCAGCGCTGTTTCGTGCGAATAAATGCCCTGCGGTACATCGTTGCGATTGCGTGACCACAGCCACCAAAACATGAGGTCCGGCCGTTCAGCAGGCGGAAACTTGGCCAGGCGATAGATTCCACGTTGTTCCCTTATCCAGTTGCCCGTTCGAACATGGTAGCCATGATTTTTTTGACTAAAACCTGCCGCTTCAGCCTGTTTGGTCGTAAAATAACCACTTTGCCCCTCAGCGATTTTGTAGAGGTGCTCAAATGTCCCTTTATGGTTGTGGCGGTTGTTTGTCATGTATAATACCCTTAATTATTAAGGGTATTATACCATACGCCAGCGGAAAGTCAATGGGCGGTGCTACTATGAGGTCGATCATTTTTTAACTGTCGTTGTTTTCTTTCCGGGAACGATGTCCGGTTTTGCCGGCGGCGTCCATATTGGTGTCCATCCAGCATCAACTGCCGGGATTTCTACTTCTAAGTGTTCAGTCAGGGTTTTGTAACGCCCACTGCGACACTGCCTATTTAATCTTTTCAGGCACAGGTAGAAATTCATGGGTCTTTGAGTCCCCGGTTTCTACAAATAGGCCCGCTGCCACAAGCCCCAAAATATCTGCGCGTGCGGTAGCATAAGAGATGTTATGTTGAATTTGGTGCCGGCGTATAGTATAAATATGTGCCGCATGTCCTCGCGCATGTGCAACTATCTCGCGCTGTCTGCGATTGAGCGCAGGGAATCTTTTTATTATGTCTATGCCTGAACGCTCTTGTTTCAATTTGTGTTTAATGTAAAGCGAAACTTCCTCGGCTGCCTCATTGATTATTTTAGAGTTAAACATTAAGAAATATGTTAGATCTCCGCTCAATTCTGTGTTTAGAAACGCACGCTTGTATTGTCCTTCCTTATTAAGCACGATTCGAGAGATTGAAAGATATTCAAACGCCCAATATTTTTTCTTTAACATGTACCAGTAGAAAATAGCGCGTGCAGTGCGTCCGTTGCCGTCGCAAAACGGGTGAATCCATGCAAGCCAGAAGTGTAGTAGAATTCCTTTTATAAGTGGGTGAATAAAAACCCCATCATCGCTATTGGCAAATGTTATCAAGGTCCTCAGCATCGGTATAACTTCTTCGCCGTGCGGTGGTTTATATAAAACAATTCCATCAGAGTCGATAACCTCTACGTTGTCGTCGTGTGGACTTTGCCGGAACCTGCCGATTTCATTGTTATCTAGAGTTTTTTTGCACAGTATCCGGTGTAATTCTAATAGCATTTCTTCGCTTAAAGGTTTATCTTTTAACTCGCGGATATGAGTTATGGCCTTGTAATTATTCAAAATCATCTGCTCGGAACGATTTGCCGGTTTTTTATTTGTGGCAAGCATTTCCTTGGCTTTGCGGCGGGTTGCCGCCGCGCCTTCTATCTGGCTAGACGCTATCGCCTCCTCCATAAGTGACCGGATAAGTATTGCGTCGTCATGTTCCTGTGGTAGATCCTCTGTTATAAAGGGCATATTCCGATCAGTCTGATGTAATGTTTGTTCAATTACGGGGGTAAGGGTATAGCTAAAAAACTCGGAACGGCCATTCCTTATCGGAGAACTGATCAATTTCCCGGACCTGCGTAGTTCGCGGCAGGCCCAAATTATTGATGCCGAAAGATTTTTGGGCATCAGTAAATGTTGAAACTTATCCCAATGATTGTATTCTAGTTCCTCCTTAGTTAAAAAAGACGATACGTCAGGATTGACCATGGCCGCAAAAATATCGGTAGGGTGGGTTTGGAGTAGCTCAAGATAGTTTGGCGGATTTTCAGGTATTTTCATTCTATGCCCCTAATGCTAAAAATGTGTTAATTCATGATGAATTGATATATCATGTCTTTAGTTTACTCACTATTTAGCGATATGTCAATATGTGTTAATTGGCCGTGAATTGATACATGCGCTTTATGGCATTATTAGAAAGCTGTAAAAATTATACAGGGTGAAAATAGACTTTTTCTGTTTAGATCGGCTCTGAGGTAATAGGATTCACTAACCTTTGCGGTGCCCATATCTGGGTCCACCCGGCGGCAAAAACCTGCATTTCTACTTGGATGTGCCCCTTTGACAGGTGGGCATAGCGCTGGGTCATGCGGGGGCGGAAACAGCTTGGTGTCAATGTGCACTTAAGTCAATGAATTCTGCTTAATCTGCTAGGTGTTATTCGGGCGGCATCATGAAACACGGCCGGTATTAGGCGATGAGGATATTACCTACGGCCTCACGTATAACTCCGCATAGCCGCCAAGGACGCGGAATGAGTATTGTATCAACATGAAGAGAGGTATAAATTGCTGCCGAGGAAATAAATTAGCGCAAGCACTATTTGAGTCGGCTGGTATCCAAGCGACACGATCAACCCACCCAAATAACACGGTTGTAGCCAAAGGCGTGCCAAGCGATATATTGAAGAAACGGAATCTATTCCAGTTTTATAAAGTTGCTGAGCCGCAATACTATTCCCTTGGAGACAGCTTTAAGAAGATTTCTCTGCGCGAGCTTAAAAAGATATTTTTTAAAGCTCGACAACTCCACGCGGCTCATGATCGGCTATTGCAATATATAATTTTGCGTGTTTCGCAAACGCGTAAACAATCTGACTAAAAATGGGTTAATATCAACGCTTTTAGATGGTATTTTCACAAGGAGACCGTATGACAAAAACAGAAAACATGATAGAAGCGGGTATCGGGCTGGCGGCAATCGCCGCGTTGGGAGCATATTTACTGCACGGCAAAAGTGGCGCGCAGAATCGGGAGAAAATAGCCGGTTGGATGCTCAAAATGAAGGGTGAAGTTCTGGAAAAAGTGGAAGAGATTAAGGAATTAAACGAGGCAGAATATTACAAGATTGTAGACGAGGTTTCAGCACGTTACGCAACCCTGAAGAAAGTCGGAGCGGACGAACTGAAGCATTTGACGGAGGAGCTTAAGGGCGCGTGGAAGCATATAAGCGAGCAGCTTGCGAACCATGAACATTCTGATAACTGCAGATGTCAGAAGTGTAAATAGCAGGGGACTAGTATTTACTTCACCGCGTATCGTGGACTCTCGACTGCGGCTGAAAAACACGCCGCAGCTAAAACCCAAAACGCGGCTTTAGGGAAGTACGGGCGGTTAGAAAAATAAAGGAGAACGTATAATGAAAACAATGTGTTCAATATCTATAATAGCGGTCTCGGTGGCTCTGCTGGCGCTCAGTGCACCCGTGCAAGCATCGAAAATGGACAGCCGTATTGAATCATCCGCTAAGAAGTCGCATGTATTTAAAACCTACCTCAAAGATGACAATGTCAAGGTTGATTCTAAAGATGGCGTCGTCACTTTGACCGGGAACGTTGCAAAAAACTCCCATAAATCATTGGCTGCGGAGACCGTATCAGACCTACCCGGTGTCAAAAGTGTCGATAATAAGCTTGAAGTAAAAGACGCCCCCGCCGAAAACTCAGATGCATGGTTGGGTGATAAAGTGAAAATCACGCTTTTGTTCCATCGGAGCGTGAGCGCCAGTAAGACCGAGGTGGACGTAAAAGACGGTATAGCGACCCTGCGTGGCAATGCTGTAAGTCAGGCGCAAAAAGAACTGACGACCGAATACGCCAAGGATGTCGATGGAATCAAAGACGTCAAAAATGAGATGACTATCTCTGGTGACTCGAAAAAAATGCATCGGACAACGGGGGAAAAGATGGATGACGCTTCCATCACAGCCCAGGTGAAGATGGCGCTCCTGTTCCATCGTTCAACCAGCGTCCTCAAAACCACTGTCACCACTAAGAATGGAGTGGTCGTATTGGGTGGCAAGGCCAGGAATACAGCCGAAAAGGATCTGGTGACCAAACTTGTCGAAGACATAGATGGGGTGAAGAGCGTAAAGAATCAGATGACCGATTAAATAGACCGTCTGCTGGACATGCCCCCTGTTACGGCACAGTCATAGGGCTAGTGTTGTAACAGGTAAATTATGCATCATCTGGCCTGTCTGTTTTGAGACGAGCCGAAGCGATATGCCCAATATATTCTCTTTTTGGGAAAAGCGATTTGCTCCGAAAAATCCGGTTAAAATAGTTAAGGACGCTTTAATGAAGTGAAACACGATGAATTAAAGGATAGTGGCTTATGAGTAATACTTCCGTCGGAAAAGTCTTGAAAGGTATCGGCGCCTCCAAAGGAATAGGGATCGGCAGGATATTCATTCTACAGGATTTCGATTCACTCATTAACCGTAAAGCGGTTCCGGATAAACCTGAGTCTGAGCTTCTCCGCTACAGAGCGGCCAAGGACAGGGTCCTTTTCCACTTTGGCTTGGTTGCGGCTCTCATTTTCAAAGAACTCGGCCCAGGCAAGGGTAATATCCTGGATGTCCACGCCCTTATACTGCAAGATCGGGGACTGAATCAGGAAATAGAGCTGCTGATCCATAACGGCAAAAAGGCTGAAGTGGCTGTGGAAACTATTTTCAATGAAATATCGGAACGCCAGAAACTGGCGAAGAACGAATACCTTAAAGAGAGATTCACTGTAGCGCGCGATATAGGCCGCCAGTTGGTAATAGAACTGCTTGGCGCGCATCGCCTCGAAGTCGTGAAAGGCAAGGGGGACGTTATAGTGGTCGCACGTGCGCTTACCCCCTTCGCGCTGGCGGAGTACCCGGTCAACATTAAGGGCTTCGCCGTGGAAACTGGGGGGCTGACCGGCCACGCCGCCATCCTGGCGCGCGCCTACAATATCCCTATGGTTCTGGGGATACCGAACATTGAAACGGCGATGGAGAATGGAAACCAAGCCGTGCTTAATGGCGCAACAGGCGAACTAATCGTAAACCCACCGTCGGAACTCTTGACCTATAGTATCGGGCTCCGGGATATGGAGCTTGCGGTCAAGGCCAAAGTCCGACCCGAAAACACGTCTCCGGAAACGAAGGATGGCCATCGCGTAGCTCTCCTGATGAACATTGAGACCACCCGCAGTCTGAATACTGCCGACACTTATGGGGCGGATGGCGTGGGCCTTTTTAGGTCGGAATTCCTTTTTATGCACAAAGAGACCCTGCCTACTGAAGAAGAGCAGTTCAGGGAGTTTGAAAAAGTAGCCA
Organism: uncultured Elusimicrobia bacterium; assembly: GCA_903867985.1. Classification (GTDB taxonomy): domain Bacteria; phylum Elusimicrobiota; class Elusimicrobia; order Elusimicrobiales; family UBA9959; genus YA12-FULL-51-18. Next base: position 6,879 of record CAIPTO010000055.1, read on the forward strand.
AAGCTTTATATCCGCGCAAGGTCGTTATCCGCACGCTGGACTTTGGCGGAGACAAACAGTTCCCCGCCGTCCTTGAAACAGGAAACGGAGCTGCTTATCCCGGGCTCAGGGGTATAAGGTACTGCCTGGCGCACGAAGAGTTGTTTAAAACACATCTGCGCGCCATACTGCGCGCTGGTGCTTCCGGCAACGTCAGCATGATGTTCCCAATGGTGCCGGGGCTTGAAACTTTCCGAAAAGCCAAGGCGCTTCTTAAAAATACAATAAAAACGCTGGAGTCTGAAGGGGTGAGGCTGGGTAAGACCATGCCAGTGGGTATAATGATAGAGGTTCCTTCGGCTGCTCTGATGGCCGGAGCCCTGGCTCGTGAATCGGATTTTTTTAGTATAGGGACCAACGACCTTTTACAGTACACTCTCGGCATAGACAGGGAAGATTCATCCTATTCAGACTACGGGATCTTTCTGCCCCCCAGTATAATTCAGCTTATCCAACTGGTAGTGGAATCGGTTCATATAAAAAAGAAGCTTGTCGCTGTCTGCGGCGAGTTGGCGCATCATACAATGGTGCTGCCTCTGCTTATCGGTCTCGGAGTGGACGAACTCAGCATGGACGCTTCTCATATCCCTTCTACCAGGCAAGCTATTCGCGCGCTTTCCTACGCCGAATGCCAGGAGCTGGCTAAAAAAGCGCTTACGCTGGAGACTCCTGAAGAGGTAAAAATTTTGTTGAAAGGCGTATTGGATAAGTTATTGGTAAAGTGCGGCCACCCATAAGAACTGCCGGAGGGGTGAGTATGCGAGAATGCTCTTCCTCTATAATCCAAATTAATTAAGTCCACATATATTTGTTTTCAAACGTAAGTCCAAATACTTCGCGATATCCGTATTACTACGTATAAGAACGCGTAAAAGTACGCATTAGAAAACAACGGCCCCTTCGGTATAATTGTTATATACTATTGAAGGGCGGGGATGTTCGTGCCGATGATATTATCAGAATGTGCCGTTTAATTAATCCCCATTATTGCGCGGGGTATAGCATACACTCATACACAAAGGGGACATGTGAAAAGGATGAACAAACTTAATGTTTTCCCAATAGTCGCCATCGGCGCTTCCGCCGGCGGACTTAGAGCGTTCTCGGAGCTCTTGAGCGCCCTGTCGCCGGAGCCGGGCATGGCGTTCGTGCTCGTTCCCCATCTTGCCCCTCAATTCAAGAGCCATTTAACCGAGATCCTGGCGCGCAGCACCAAGCTTCCGGTCAGTGAAGTCAAAAACGGAGACAAGGTCTCGCCCAATCGTATCTACATAATACCACCCAACCGCTCGATGCTTATAAAGAAGGGATGCCTTCACCTTTCCTCCTCCGGACACAAGTCCGATTGGCGCAACCCTATCGACAGCTTCTTTCGCTCCCTCGCCGACGATCAGAAGGGAAACGCAATCGGGGTCCTTTTGTCGGGTGAGGGTTCCGACGGGACCGACGGACTGCGGGCCATCAAGGAACGCGGAGGTAAAACTTTCGCGCAGGATGGAGACACCGCGGACCATCTCAGTATGCCTCAATCAGCCGTGGTTTCCGGCCATGTGGACTATATCCTTTCCCCGACCGAGATCGGGGAAAAGCTAGGCCCTGTGCGGTATGCTGGCTATCAACATCAAGACGTAAGAGGAATTACAAGCAAGCACGGAGAAGAATCTTTGAACAGGCTCCTGGAGCTTCTGCGGATCGCCAAGGGTGTAGACTTTGAACTTTACAAACGGAGTATGTTGCGCCGGCGCATCCAAAGGCGCATGATGCTGGGAGGGGTCAGCGATATGGATAAGTACTTCCGTGCGCTGAAAGTGGATTCAGAGGAAGTAGAATTGCTCTACCATGACATCCTTCTTTCGGTAACGTCCTTTTTTAGGGAACCGCAATCCTTCAAGGCTTTAAAAAGCACGATCTATCCGCGCATCCTTAAAAATAGGTCCGCACATGCGCTGCTCCGTATTTGGGTTCCCGGTTGTTCCACGGGTGAAGAAGCCTATTCTCATGCCATAAACCTGGTGGAGTTCCTGGGCAAACGGGCCTCCCAGGTATCCTTCCATATCTTCGCGACCGATGTGAACCCTGCAGTCATCGAGACCGCCCGCGTCGGACTTTACTCCAGAAAGATCAAGGCGGAAATCTCTCCCGAGCGTCTGCGGCGCTTTTTTGTGGAGACGAAGGACGGCTATAATATCTCCCCTTCCATCCGCGAGCGGTGCACCTTCGCTATACAAAACCTTGTGCAGGATCCGCCTTTCACGAACGTGGATCTGATCAGCTGCCGCAACCTCCTGATATACCTGGGCCCGATGCTCCAAGAAAGAGCTATGCAGATCTTCCAATATGCCTTGAAGCCCCGGGGCATACTTATGCTGGGGCGTTCGGAGAACGTCGGGAGTTCTTCCGGGCGTTTTTCGCCTCTGAACGTGAAAAGAAAGGTCTTTTCCGAGCGGACGTCGGGCGCGAGCGCGCGCCTGGATTTCCTTCAATCCGGCCGCTTCCTGGAGACTGAGTCTGCCTTCAAAGATCGCGAGCGCGGCGGGCCGGGTCAAAGCAAACCGGTTCCGGACTCCTTTGACCTGGAAGGCGAGATCGACAGCGTTCTGCCTGTGCGCTACATCCCCAATGGCGTTATCGTCAACGGCGAGATGGAGATCCTGCGATTCCTGGGGGACACTTCTTCTTATCTCCGGCCGGCGCCAGGCAAACCGAGTATGAATCTTCGCCGTATGGTTTCAGGAGAGCTCCTCCTGGAGCTACGGGTAGCAATCCATGTAGCGAAAAAATCGGCCTGCGTCGTGCGCAAAGAAATTACTGTGCCTCATCCGGGCGGGACTCCCAGGCGCGTTGGCATCGAGGTCCTGCCGCTCAAGGCTTCCAGTCTGCATAAGGAATATTTTCTCGTCCTCTTTGATGAGATCGGCAGCGTGGGACTCGGCCCGCTGCAAGCAGGAGAGCCGCGGCGGGGTAAGGATAGTCGTCGTGTCATCGAGCTTAAAGAGGATCTGGCTGTTTCCGGCGGGCATCTTAAAGCCATCATCGATGAGCAGGAGTCCACCAACGCCCGGCTTAAGGCCTCCAGTGAGGCGCTTCTTTCCAGCAATGAAGAACTGCAAAGCATTAATGAGGAATTTGAGACCGCCAAAGAAGAGCTTCAATCCACCAACGAAGAATTGATCACGTCAACCGAGGACGTAGTGCGCGGCAACCAGATCTTGAGCCGCGCCAACAACGATCTCTCCAATCTTCTGGCCAATGTCGACATCCCTATCGTTCTGCTGGACCCGGATTTGACCATCCACCGCTTCACTCCTTCCGCGGAGAAAGTGCTCGGCCTCTCCCCGGATAAGATCGGACGGTCCATAACGGACATCAATCTCCCGTTGTGCCTTCCCAACTTGAAACAACTGCTCTTGAATGTTATCGAGACCGGCCATATCCAGGCGCTGGAAGTACAGGATACTCAAAACCGCTGGTATTACATCATTCTTCGGCCTTATAGGACCGATAAAAGCAAGACCGAAAGAAGCCGGACCGAGGGCGCCGTGATGGCTCTCATCGATATCCACGAGCGAAAGCACTCGGAAAAAACTGTGCTGCGGTTGGCCACTTTAGTGCTCGACTCTAACGACGGCGTCATTATCTGCGATCTTAAGGGTCAGATCATCGCCTGGAACAAAGGCGCGCAAAAGATGTACGGCTACACTGAAGCCGAAGCCCTGGCGATGAACATCAGGCGGCTCATGCCTGGAAATAAACGCATAAAGGCGCGGGAACTGGTTCAGGTATCGGCGGCGCCGATTGAGACCCAGCGCCGCACAAAGAACGGCCGGATCCTGGACGTGCTGCTCACGGTTACAGTGCTGCGTGACGACAAGGGCCATCCTGTCGAGGTTGCCACCACCGAGCGTGACATCACGGAGCAAAAGCGGGCCGACCGCGAACTCCGCAGGCTGAATGCGCGTGTTATCTCCTCCCAGGAAACGGAGCGGAAGCGCCTGGCCCGGGAGCTTCATGACGGCGTCGGCCAGATGCTTTCGGGTGTTAAATTCAGGATGGAATCCCTGCCTGAGGAGATTGGTTTGAGCGGTAAGACCGCGGAGAAGATCATTGAAGTAAGCGGGGTCTTAAACCGCGCCATTTCGGAGATCCGCCGTGTCTCGCAGAATCTTATGCCTTCGGAGCTAGTGGATCTGGGCCTTGAACCAGCCCTGCGCACGCTTTGCCGCGAGTTCGAAGAGCGGGCCGGAGTCAAGGTGACTTTGCGGACCAACCGTGTTCCCGCAGACGTAGAACCCGCGCTGGCACTGACGCTTTTCCGCATCGCCCAGGAAGCGCTTAATAACATCGGAAAGCATTCCAAGGCCACTGCGGTTGCGGTAGACCTCTCCCGTAAAGGGATTGAACTTGTATTGAGTGTCAGCGACAATGGGATCGGATTTATTCCCGGAGCTAATCGGCTGTTGACCGGGCGTGGTATCGGCCTCGGGAATATGCGGGCGCGGGCGGAATCGGTCGGAGGCTCCATCGAGCTTCATTCGAATCCCGGGGCCGGAACCAGTCTCAGCGTCCACGCTCCTCTGGAAGGAAACCCCTTATGAACAAGAAGAAGCAACCCAAAATAAAAGTATTTCTGGTGGACGATCATCCCGCTTTGCGTGACGGGGTCCGGTCCTATCTGACGAACCAAGGCTCGGTTTTAGTGGTAGGTGAGGCTTCCGATGCCCAAGAGGCCCTGCGCAAGGTCAGGAAGCTGGCGCCTGAGGTCATCATATTGGACGTGAATCTGCCATCCCTCGACGGCGGCGAGTTGGCCCGGCAATTACGGCGAACGATTCCCCGCGCCAAGATCATCGCTTTCAGCGTCCATGCCGGACAGGAATACGTGGTACGGATGGCCCGCTGCGGCGCGCACGGCTACGTAACAAAGGATGCACCCACAGCCAAGCTGGTAGAGGCCATCCGGCACGTTCACCAGGGCGGCTTATATTTTCCTCCGGAGATGTCGGATGCCATCCTGTCGCCGGAGTCCAAGCCCTCACCCGATGAGGCGAACAAAGTAGTATTGACTGTGCGTGAACGGGAAGTTCTTGCCCTCCTCGCAGAAGGCTTGGCCAACAAAGAGGTGGCGCGCAAACTGGGTATAAGTGTTCGGACCTCCGAGACGCACCGAGAACACCTCTCCCATAAGCTCAATATTATGACCATAGCCGGTCTTACAAAGTACGCCATTCAACACGGGCTAACGTCGTTGGGCCTGCCAACCCGTGTAGGGGATAGGGTAGAGGGTAGAGGGCAGTAAATTGCTTGCCCTGAACCCTATACCCTCTTATCACTACTCGCGTAGGATTACGCATAGATATAATTTGTGGAGTGTGGCATACTATATATCAGCCTCGTAGTATCTATCGGATCGGAATTATTTTTAGGAACATATGCGTGTGATAGATGTGAAACAAAACAAGATCAGGGTTTTTTTGATAGATGACCATCCAATCGTGCGCGAAGGGGTGCGAGCCTATCTGACCAGCCGCGGGGTCGCGGTGGTGGGTGAGGCTTCCGATGCCCCCGAGGCCCTGCACAAGGTTAAGAAACTGGCTCCCGACGTTATAGTATTGGACGTAAACCTGCCTTCCATGGACGGCTGGGAAGTGGCACTCAGCCTTCGACGACTCGTTCCCAAGTCCAAAATCGTCGCCTTCAGCATCCATTCCAGCGAGGAATACGTTGTAAGAATGGCCCGTAACGGCGCACAGGGTTATGTGATGAAAGAGCAGCCTACGGCGGAATTGCTCGAAGCTATCAAGCAGGTGTTCCGGGGCGGCCTGTATTTCCCCGCCGGTATGACCGAGGCTATTCTGGCCCCCTCGTCAAAGTCTTCTCCAAACCAGTCGGTCGGTGTCACGCTGACGGGCCGGGAGTTGACAGTGTTGGTTTTGCTCGCCGAAGGGCTCTCTAACAAAGGTGTAGCGGCCAAACTTGGCATCAGTGTCCGAACAGCGGAAACGCACCGGCAGCACCTATCGCATAAGCTTAATATCCACACTGTTGCCGGCCTCACCAAATACGTCGTCCAACATAAATTGACCTCATCCAAATAATCCCGCATCCGTAATATCCCCGTCCGGCGCACGTAGACTTCCGCATTGGCATGGAACGCTGCATGCGGTATGCTACTATAGGATCGCAAAATAGCGGACTGTTAAGTGAAGGATATTTATGAGCGCGCGCAAAAACATGATTTTTTATGTACTCCTTGCGGCTAGTCTCTTGCCGGCCTACTGTGCCTGTGCCCAGGAGGGAGCCGAAGATAGCCATGGCCCCCGGCCCGGCTTGTCGCTAGGGGGACGCGCCGCGTATTATCGTACCAAAGGCGCCGACAGTGGTGACTTGTCCGAAGGAGTGCAGGCGCGCTATCATCTTACGCGCAGATGGGCTTTGGAAGGCTCGGTGGACTTGCGCCAGGACAGGTTCGCTGGGACGAAAGTTGATGTTATCCCGATGCAGTTTTCAGTCATGATTTATCTTATGCCGCACGGCTACAGGTTCGCACCTTACATTTTGGCCGGAGGCGGCTGGTATTACACACATGTCTACACTCCGGTCGACAGTTCCGAGTTCCGGTTCGGCCCTCACGCGGGAGGAGGGGTCGAGTTCTTCCTGAATGAGGCCTGGTCTTTTGGCGGTTCTTACCGCTATCTATGGACTGAGGATATAAATTCCCGTGACTCGGCGCATCCGTTGGGCCGGAATTTCAGCGACAAAGGATTTATGCTTACCGCCGCGGTAAATTACTCTTTTCAGACACACTAGGATAATGTGGCAGACAAAAAACAAAAAAAGACCAGAGTTTTCCTGGTAGACGACCATCCGATAGTGCGCGAAGGAGTGCGATCCTACCTGACCAGCCGCGGGATCGCGGTGGTGGGTGACGCTTCCGATGCCCCCGAGGCCCTGCGCAAGGTCAAGAAGCTGGCCCCCGATGTTATAGTGTTGGATGTGAACCTGCCTACTCTTGACGGCGGGGAGCTGGCCCGCAGGCTGCGCAGGCTCGTTCCCAAGTCTAAGCTCATAGCTTTCAGCATCCATTCCAGCGAAGAATACGTGGTGAGAATGGCACGGTGCGGCGTACAGGGATATGTGGTTAAAGATCAACCAACGGCGGAACTGCTTGATGCCATCACACACGTGTTCGGAGGCGGCCTGTATTTTCCCGCGGGCATGACCGACAGTATTTTGGACTCCGTGCAGAAGTTTCCGGCTGGTCGGCTGGATAGCGTAGCGCTGACAGACAGGGAACTGGAGGTGCTGGTTTTGCTGGCCGACGGGTTTCCCAACAAAGGCATAGCAGACAAGCTCGGCATCAGCGCCCGGACGGTGGAGACTCACAGGGTACATTTATCGCATAAACTCAATATCATGACCATCGTCGGCCTTACCAGGTATTCTATCCAGCACGGGCTGACTTCCCTTAAGGGCCCGTGACAAATATGTGCCTCAATAAATATCGATTCGCAGTTGTAACCGTGGCCCTGTTTAGCGCCTGTGCCCTGCCGGTCCGTAATGCCTCTTTGCCCGCGGTGCCGGCCGGCCAGACTGCGCCGGGCAAAAACGGAAAGCTTGCGGATCTTTCTCCGGAGGATGTTAAGAAAGTTGAGGGTCTGTATTACAGGGCCGTCGGCGCTTACAGCGATAACGATATGTACGCGACAATGAAATACCTTAACGATATTTTCGCGCTATACCCCTCTTATCCGCCGGCCATGGAACTCCGTGGAAAGGTAAAGAGCGTTTCCGGGAGTGCGCGTTAAACTCCTTCCGTCGCTCCAAAGATTATGAAAATAAACAGGCTCAGGGAGATTGCCATAAATGTCTCCATTGGTTTTTCCGCGCTGGTGTTATTGTTTATACTTGGGACTGCCGGGCTAATCCTTAAGGATGCCAGAAACTCCGTTTTCGAGGACATGCGCCTGCGCACTGAAATATCCTCAAGGAGGGTCGGTGCGGCCCTGTTCCCGAAAGAAGACCTGTTCGCCCTGCACTTCCTCGTGAACACCCTGGTGCTGGATAAGGTCATAAAATATGCCATGGTGTCCGACCAGTCCGGTAAAATACGGTCTGATTCCGACCCTGACAAAATAGGGGGCAGGGATGAGAGCCGCGAAGGTGTCGCAGCAAGAAACTCACGGATCTCATTGACGCAGCGTTTTAATAGTGCTGACGGCCTGGATTATTATTTTTTTTCGGAGCCTATAACCGTTGGCGACAGGCGGCTTGGCACCATAGCTGTGGCGGTCAACAGCGAGACCATGAAATTCCGGCTGGCCGCCACCACTCATAAGCTGCTGCTTATCTTCCTGGCGGCGCTGGGCGCTATGGTGCTGCTGTTGGAAATAAGGGCGCTGATACGCAAGGAGCAAAAATCAGCCGCATTGAAATCGGCAATGGTGCATATCGTCAGCCATGAATTTAATAACGCGCTCACTGTCATCGACGCCGTAATTTTCCTGCTGGAGGAATCTGAGCCTGAAAAACCAGGCGCAGAGCGGGCGGAGCTGTACCGGTCACTCGAATATGAGCGGAAGTCCATGAAGCATTTAGTAAATAACATACTCAACGAAGCCAGGATGGAAGCCGGCAAGTTTAAGATAGAAAAGAAACCGCTGGCGCTGCAGGACCTTGTGACCGGCACTGTGTCGGCCATGGAAGGGCTGATGCGCAAAAAGAAAATTTCTTTTACGCTCGATATAACAGCTGAGCCGTTCACAGTGAACGCCGATCACGAGGCGCTGGCCCTGGTAATCTCCAACCTGATAGGCAATGCCGTAAAGTACACTCCTGAAAGCGGACGAATAGCGGTCAAGCTGGCGGCTGAAAAAGCCGGACATGTAACTTTTTACATCGAAAACTCAGGCCGAGGCATCGCCGCCGCCGACTTGGAGAGGATAAAGACGAAGTTTTTTAGGACCGGGGAAGGCCAGGCCACCGCTGAGGGCTTCGGGCTTGGGCTTAAGATCTGCAACGACATGCTGTTGTTGCACGGCAGTTTTCTGGAGGTTAAGAGCGACCCCGGACAAAACACCAGCTTCTCTTTCTCTCTACCCATAGAGTCTGTGAGCAGAGGTAAAACGCCAGGTATAGTGAAAGGGGAGATAAACAAAAAAACATACGTGTCCGCAGTTCCGTCCGATTCGCACACCCGTAATACTACCGAGCAGGCCGAGCATAATTCCTAATAGATGTCCGATTGTCTATAGGTTATACTAATTTAATAACAGTAAAAGGAGAACGTAACATGAAAGCAAAATATTGCATAGTTTTATTGGCTATAGCGGCAGTATTGTCGGGGTCAACGTTTCTGAGCGCGTCGGAGTTGGACAGCCGCATTGAGTCAGACGCCAGGCAGTTGTACGTGTTCAAGATTTACCTTGCCGGGGATGATATTAAAATCGAATCCAAGGATGGTGCCGTAACTTTAACCGGGATCATATCCGAATACTTCCACAGAGCATTGGCTGAAGTTACCATAAAGGATATCCCCGGTGTCACGAGCGTGGACAACAGGTTGGAAGTTAAAGGCTCGTCTCCCACCGCCAACTCGGATGCGTGGCTCCGTGATGAAGTGAAAGCCACGCTCGCGTTCCATCGGAGCGTGAGCGCCGGTACAACCGAGGTAGATGTTAAAGACGGTATCGTGACCCTGCGAGGCAATGCTATAAACCAGCCGCAAAAGGACCTGACAACCGAATACGCAAAGGATGTTGACGGGGTCAAAGATGTAATAAACGAGATGATAGTGGTTGCAGTGCCGGAGAAGACAGTCCTGACAACAGGTGAAAAGGTGGATGACGTATCCACTGCCGCTCTGGTCAGAATGGCCTTGTTGCTGCATCATTCGACCAGCGGCCTGTATACTTCGATAGCGATAAGGCGCGGTGTGGTAACGGTGGAGGGCCGGGCTAAAAATGCGGCAGAAAAAGATCAGGTGACTAAAGTCGTCAAAGACATCAACGGCGTGAAAAAAGTAAAAAACCGGATGACCATCGATTAATCTGCGTTCAAGATTAACCTGAATCCTGCAGTTCAAGAGAGAGTTCATTTAGGAAATAGGGGAATAGAATTATTCTGCAGGATTCCCCGCGCAGCGGGATGAGAGCCCAGCGCAAGGCTATGCCAGTGCCGTATCAGGGCCTATGGCCGACAAACGGTCTATGCGGGCGGAAAGTTGCAATTGCAACTTTCAGGTTAAAGATACTGTATAACCGCAGCCTGTTTACGGGATGCGCGATAGCCGGCGGAATGGAGATTGAGCTTCTAAGGGGGATCATATGTTGTGGACTATCTCTGTAATACTGATAATTTTGTGGCTGTTGGGGTTGGTGAGCAGTTACACGATGGGGGGATTTATTCACATTTTGCTTGTAATAGCAATTATTGTGGTGCTGGTCAGAGTCATTAAGGGGAGAAAAATAGTGTAGCGATCCAGCCCTTGCCGGACAAGGTGAACCATTTCACGGTAAAACTTGCGAATTAGGAGTAAACATTATGAAGAAGATAAATATTGTTGTGCGCTTTTTAATGCTTTTTGCGATGATTACAACCTTTGCCGGCTGTGTGTCGACAGGCACGCATGAAAGTACTACGGGGGAATATATCGAAGATTCTGTCATCACGACCAAGGTCAAATCTCTTCTTGCGGCAGATGATTTTCTAAAGTCATTTGATATAAATGTCGGAACTTACCAGGGTTCCGTTCAGCTGAGCGGCTTTGTTGATTCTAAAAAGACATTCACTAGAGCGGCTGAAGTGGCAATGGGCGTTAAAGGAGTGAAATCTATAAATAATGATCTGATCGTGAAATAGGCGATCGTAGCCTTTACGTCCGGCTTGCAGCATCGAAGGCGGAAGCCGGTAAAGATTAGGATAAGATAAAGAAACGCAATGATTGAAGAGGTTGGTGTCATGACTGAACAAGGTTGTTTTCCCAGTGGAACGCGCTTTCTTGTTATAGCGGCAGCGCTTGTGATCATCATCTGGGGTATCAATCAGGCGCAGTCGGCTCTTGTGTCTTCCCTTGTCGCTGGTTTCCTCGCTGTCCTTGGTGTGCCGCTGGTGCAATGGCTTGAGAAAAAACACGTTCCAGCCGCCGCCGCGGTATTGATAGTGCTGGCGGGTATGATCGCCATCCTGCTGGTTGTAGGTGTGCTTGTCGGCACTTCGCTCAGCGGTTTTAGCGCTGCCCTGCCTTCATATCAACAACGGATGCAGGAGGAAGCCTCGGGCCTCACGGTGCTGCTGGCCGGGCAAGGCATACATGTAACGGACAAGGTGCTGCTTGAATATCTCAATCCGGCGGCTGTAATGAAACTGGCTGTCGACCTTCTCGGGGGGCTGGGTTCGGCGCTCGCCAACATTGTCCTGATCCTGCTCACCGTAATGTTCATCCTGCTGGAAGCCTCAAGTTTCCCCGTCAAGCTCCGCGCAGTCCTCGGCGATCCGCGGCAGGCATTCCCGGAGTTTACCAAGTTCGTTAATGATATTCAGCACTATATGCTAGTCAAGACCGGGCTTAGCCTCGCGGCGGGCGTCCTGATTTGGGCATGGCTGACAATTCTTGGCGTGGATTCCCCTGTTCTATGGGGTTTCCTGGCCTTTATGCTCCTGTATATACCCCATGTCGGCTCTATCATCGCGGGGATACCGGCGGTAAGTCTCACACTTGTTCAGTTCGGGATCGGCCGCGCCGCGCTTGTGGGGGCCGGCTATGTGGTTGTTAATTTTACACTCGGCAACTTGGTCGAACCGAAGCTCATGGGTTACAAGTTCAACTTATCCACTCTGGTGGTATTCCTCTCGCTGATCTTTTGGGGAAGGACGCTCGGCCTGATCGGTGCGGTTCTGTGCGTGCCGTTCACCATGGCGCTGAAGTTCGCATGCGAGAATCATAAAAGCACTCGATGGATCGCCGTACTGCTCGGGCCTGAAATACCTGCAGGCGGAGTTACGCCGGTGTGAAAACATGAAATCGGTCTCGATGTTTCGCCCTAAAGCGCCCGGCCGGAGCGAAAATAATTTTTGTGCGCCTCAGAGCCAAGACCTCCCTCGATAACGGTTTATATGTTTCCTACTGATAATTTAAATATGCGGGCGGCTATAATCCTGGCCTTGTTGGCGGCAGGATGCGTCGTCACAGCCGGTGCGGGTGGCAATTCCGGACCCTGCCCCGAAATTAGATTTATAGGCTCGGATAAAATAGAACTCAACGCTATGGAGGTCCGTCTGGTATGCGGCGATCCCAGCACCGAGGGCTGGGGGCAGATCCCTTTCAACCAGGCCGAGAATTCAATGCGGGCATTCCTTCAGGAGCGGGGTTACCAGGACCCCAGGTTCGACCCGGGGCAGTATGTATTGACAGTGGACCCCGGCGAAAAGACCATTGTAAGTTCGTTCACCGTTTCCGGTATGCCGTCGGGGGTAGATCCCCGCAAGCTGCGCAAGGTCCGGCGCCAGGTGATGACGCCCAAGCTGCTGGACACGGCCCAGACCGCCCTGCAGAGCGCCCTCCGGAATCGGGGTTACGCCTGCCCTGTTATAGAAATGCGGGGCAATGGTACTACAGGGGAGGTTTTTGCCGAGGTACGGCCCGGGGACGTCTACCGGTTTGATCACATCTACGCAAAAAAATCGGCGGAAGTGGACACTGATATTTTCTACCGTTATGAGGCCTTCAGGCGCGGCCAGCGTTTCGATTCCAGGCTTCTGGATCTTACGGCACAGCGAGCCATGTCCGATTCGCTGTTCCTTAACGTCTATTTCGACGTCAACTGCTCCACGGGAGGCATGACCATAACCGAGCGGGTGGTAGCGGGTAAATCGCAGGTCTACAGGCTCGGTTTCGGTTTCGACACTGAAGGTCTGCTTATCGGTAAGGCGAAGTGGCAAAATTCCCGTATAGGAGACAGGGGCAATTCCATGGAAGCCACGATATATGCCTCCTACCGCGAGCAATCGGCCATAGCGGATTACCGCTATTTCCCGGCGTCGGCCTCCAGGTTATTCCTGATGCCCAAGCTTACTCTCGAGCGCCAGAATGAGCCGCAGTATGAATCCCTCCATTCGGAGCTGGCCCTGCTCCAGGGGGTGAGTCGGGACGTACAAAGTCGGCGTGTGGAATTTTCTGCGGGCCCGGCGCTGGAATATGTGCATACCAGCCGCGGGCTGGGGCCCGATAACACCTACGCCGCTTTTCAGACCCAGCTGGAGTTCCGCGACCACCTGTTCGAATACTATGCGGGCGATCCCAGGACGGGCGGCAGGATCGCCTTCAGGTCACAGTCGCGGGTAGCGGGAATTTATTCCGAAATAACGGCTCACCTGTTGAGCCTTAAGGGTGAACATGTGTGGAACCTCGGCGCTTATGAACCGCCGGCACTGGTGCTGGCTACGCGCTACCTTGGTCAGACAACCCTGGTGAAAAAATCTCTGCTGGCTGCCGGGGAAATACCGCTGGATATGCGCTTTTTCCTGGGCGGCGACGCCAATCTGCGCGGGTCCGGGCTGAATAAGATACCGGCAGATACCGCGGGTCTGCTGACCGTTATTTATGACGGCGTGGAACTGCGGATGGGCGACATTCTCCCGCACGGGCTCCAGCCGCTTATTTTCCTTGATGCCGCCATGGTCGGCAGGAGCAGCTTTAAACTGAACCCTGACGTTTACTGGTCGCCCGGGTTCGGCTTAAGATGGAATTCCCCAGTGGGATCGGTGCGCGCCACGCTTGCGCGCGGATTTGTCTGGCTCCGGAACCCCGCAGCCGAGGTCCTGCTTGAACCTCAGTGGCGGTTCTTCCTGAGCCTTGGGACGGAGTTCTGATGCGCTTAATTTATAAGTTGTCGCTTACGTTAATCGCCACGATCGGCGCGGTGTTGGCCTTGTTGACGCTGCTGTCGGTGTTGTTAATTGCCGAGCCGCAATGGTTTCTGACGACCCGCACCTTTACACGGGCAGCTCAAGCCTTAGGGGGAGCGTATCATCCCCGCTGGAGGACCCTGGCCTTCGACATCCGCTCCTTAAGTTTTCCCGAAAAACAGGTCCGCATACAGGCGCAGGACTTTTGCTTTGAGAATGCTGCGGCCGGGGTAGAAGGCTGTCTGAAGAGTTTTAATGTCCGGTTTAATGTGCGTTTTTATTTTTTTGGTGCCAAACTGACGAAACTATACAGTTTGGACGTTACCGGAGACCATTTGAACCTCGACCGGACCATAAACAAGCTGACCGCTCCTCCTAAAAAGAGCGGGGGACTGCCTACCAGCCTGCCCACCATTATCCCCGAGGCACTGCGCGGTCTGAAACTTGAATCTCTTCAGGTGGATTTGCCCGGGAATAAGATCGTTCAGAACAGCGGCACCCTCAAGGGCTGGCTCCGGATGAGCCTGAGCGCCGCTATGCCAAGGCCATTATCCCTTAAATTTGAACTAGAGCAGAGTTCAGGGACAATTATTCGGCGCTACATCGGCGAAGCTTCCCTGACCTCCGATATCCTGAAGGGCATGCCCATGACCTACCTTGACGCTTCGGGCAGCCTGAAGGCGGAGGGCGTAAACGCCAGGTTCAAAGCGCGGGTGGAGCAAAACGGCCCCGGCGTCCTGGCCTACAGTTTAAGCGCCTCGGCGAAGGTGCCGGTCCGGCGAGTGGAAATCGACTTGCGGGGTTCGCAAAAAGGGCGGGATCTGTCCCTCATCGGTTCCGTCGGGGTTTGGGAAGCCACGGGCCCGGTCAAGAGCGTCCGGTTTAAGGATTGCGCCCTGGCGGTCCGGCTCAAGGCGGATTCCGCCGAATGGGACGCGATTAAGTTCGCCGGCAGTTTCGAGGTGGAACCTGAAGCGTTCGGGGTCGGGAGGATGAACCGGAGTTTCGCCGGAACGCCGGGGGGACGGCTGGCGTTCAGCGCCCGTTCTACTCCGCAATTGCTGGCCGGAGATCATTTTGACGCGGAGGTGTCGGCGGTGGTAAAGCCAGTAAAGGATTGGTACGAGTTTTATGGTGGGGTAGAGGCAAAGGTTTCCGGGCGCGCCAGCCGGGTGCAGGAACTTAAGATAAGCCACAAATTAGACTTCGGTCTGAAGGTGGAAAAATTTGAAGACCTGGTGCAGTTTCTCGCGCATACCCCATACTCGGTGCCGGCGCCGATCAACATCTTGCACGGTCCGCTGGGTGTTACCATTAAGAGCGGCGGCGACTCACGCAGCGTAGTTCAGGAACTGTACTACACGGTATTAAGCGGCCTGGCCGCGGACCGGCAGGCTCTTAAATTCGAAGCCAGCGGAAAAGTTACTTCGTCCGGCCTCTGGGCTCCAGGGCGTTCATTTAAGGACGATACGGATTTAGTGCTTAAGGACATAGCGCTGCAGCTTCCGCGGGTGGATATCAGGGGTATGGCGGCTGTAACCCCGGACAGCCGTATAAAGACAGGGCAGGAGGCCGATAAAGTAAAACTGGACAGGGAGAATGAGCGT
The DNA here is from genome assembly GCA_903867985.1 of uncultured Elusimicrobia bacterium. Lineage (GTDB taxonomy): Bacteria > Elusimicrobiota > Elusimicrobia > Elusimicrobiales > UBA9959 > YA12-FULL-51-18. The sequence continues at coordinate 22,427 of CAIPTO010000055.1, forward strand.
TTGTATCCCGGCAAAAGTTCCGTGCCGGCTATGCTGGCGGAAGTGCGCGTAAAGACAGCCAAGCCGGTAATCCTTTACTCCAACCTGGCTATGGACCCGGTCCCGATAGGGCTTGATTTTACTTTTAGAGCACCGGCCGGAGGCATTGAGGGGGTTGTGGATGTCAGGCGGTTCCGCGCCAATATTTTCCGTCGTGTCGCGTCCATCGAATATATCAGATTTTCCGGCCGTGCGGGTTCGCCTGTAATGGACATGGACGGCCTGATCGTCTACCAGGCGGCCGAGGCGAAGATCTCCATACGCCTGCTGGGCACCACGCAAAAACCACAGGTGGAGTTTGAAAGCGATCCGCCGATGAACCAGGCCGATATCATGGCAATGCTGCTCTTCGGCAAATCTCCGGACCAACTCGACTCCGACCAGCAGTCGAGTGCGGCTAACGCGCAGACAGCGGTAGCCAACAGCGCTTTCGGCCTGGCTTCTCTCTATCTGCTGGCTTCCACGCCGGTGGAGTATGTCGGGTATGATCCCGTCACCAGGGCCTATACAGTAAAATTCCGGCTTCCGGGTGGCGCGACGCTCCAGTTGGGCTCGGACGGCCAGAGCAACGGCGTGCAGCTGCGCAAACGCATCTCCTCCCACCTGGCGATACAGACCGAATTTACAAGCACACAAACCCAGGGGGATATAGTCACCACGCTGCTGGAATGGTACGGGCGACGCTGACGATCATGAGGAAGAAGCTACAAATAAAAGCGCGTTATTACGGTATCCTGCTGGGTAGCACATTCGCCGCCTGGAACTCCGATAACGGCTTAAGGATGGGGGCTGCGCTGGCCTATTACGCGCTGTTCTCGCTGGCGCCTATACTGTTCGTGGCCGTTACCATCGCGGGTTCGGTTTTAGGTGACGCATCGGCTCAGGAAGGGGTGATCAATCAAGTGCGGTACTACGTCGGGGCGCAGGGCGCCCAGGCTGTACGCGCCCTTATGGCACCGGTGGCGGCCGTTCAGGGCGGCCCTTGGGGGGGCATCATAAGCGCGGCCGTACTATTCTTTTCAGCCTCCGGACTGGTAAGCGAATTGCAATCGGCACTAAATGATATCTGGCGTGTGGTGCCCCCGCCGCGGCCCTGGCTGGCCCTGGCACGCCGGCGCTTATTGGCGTTGGGCTTCGTGCTAGGTTCCGGTTTCCTGCTTTTGTTGGCGCTAGTCCTGAGCGCGGTGGTTTCGGCATCGGGTAAGTACATGGGCGCAATGTTGCCTTTTCCGGAGTCGGCGCTTCACGCTATGGATTTTCTCCTGTCATTCTGTGCGGCCACATTTTTGCTGGCTATGGTCTATAAATATCTGCCGGATGTCCGTATAGCCTGGCGGGACGTTTGGATCGGCGCGGGAGTCACTTCTGTATTGCTGACGCTCGGGAACCTGGTCATAGGCATCTTCCTGGGTAGAAGTGACCTCACCACCGCTTTCGGGGCCGCCGGATCGCTTATACTGGTCGTAGTCTGGATCTACTACGCCGCGCAGCTGCTGTACTTTGGGGCCGAGTTTACCCGCGTGCACGCGCAGGAACGCGGACTGGCGGCCGGCCAGCGCAATTAATAGATAATTAAGGCTCTATAATGCTTGTAATCGATAAAAGCGGTATGGCGTGGTTCACTGTCAATATGAGGCGTGGCTTTGCCTGGCTTGTATTTGCTGCGATGACATGCTGGGGGATAATGGCGATGGTATTCTCTAATCTCCCGGCGGGCCTGCGCTTTGCCGCCGCGGCGGCCTTTGCGATAGCCGCGCTTGGCAGCGTTAGCCTGCCCCGGGAAGGGCGGAAGAAAGCGGCTTGCTTCGTGCCGGTATTCGTTCTGGCGCTCACATGGTGGCTGGCCTTGCGGCCAAGCAATGAGCGGGACTGGCGGCCTGATGTCGCCAAGCTTCCCTTCGCCGAGATCAACGGGAGTTCTGTTACCATCCGCAATATCCGCGATTGCGATTACCGGTCCGAGGATGACTATACCGTGCGGCATTATGACAGGAGCTTCGATCTCGGTTCCCTGCGCAGTATGGACCTCTTTCTGGTAGATTGGGGTTTGCCTAATATCGCGCATACCATGCTCAGCTTCGGGTTTGGCGGGGATAAATACATCTGCTTATCGATAGAGACCCGAAGGAAAAAAGGCGAGCAGTATTCTTCTGCCAGGGGTTTTTTTAGACAGTATGAGCTCACCTATGTGGTTGCCGATGAGCGCGATGTGGTGCGGCTTCGCGCCAATTACCGCAAAGGGGAGGATGTTTACCTGTATCGTCTGAAAGCGCCGCCGGAACTGATCCGGAAGGTCTTCCTGGACTACCTGTATAGTGTCAACAGGCTGCGGGAGCGGCCTGAATGGTATAACGCCCTGACTGCAAACTGTACGATCGATATCTGGAAACACATTGCGCCCTACTATCCGCGGGCAAAGTTCGACTGGCGCATTCTTGCCAGCGGCCATGTGGATGAAATGGCTTACGACCTTGGCGTTGTGGATCAGACACTTCCCTTCTTAGAACTCAGGCGTCACAGCCGCGTCAACGATCGCAGCAAGACCGCGGGCCGGGACCGGAAATTTTCTGAAATTATACGGCACGGGCTGCCCGGTTTTGAGTAAAACTCCTGAAATCCGGTGCCTTCTCTATCCGCGATTCTACATTCATCATAAAGCATAGCCCCGGCGCGGGCTGTATTCCCACTCCGGGGCACAGCACCTGGGCCTTAATGTTTTCCGGTGTTTTCGGGGCGGGTGCCCTTTTCCTGCCGTTCGTGTTTTTCCATCTTTTCTCTTTTCTCGCCTTTTTCGGCGTTCTTTTTTTCCATTTTATTATTTTTAGCTTCCTGTTTGCGGGCTTCGGCCGATACTCTCTTTACTTGACTCATAACCGTGCCCAACTTAAGGTTGAGCTCTCTGGCCACATTGCCCCAGCCCATGACCGGCGGACCCTGCCGCAGCGACATGACCTTTTGCACGTTGGCGTTCGTGATGCCTCCGGGCATATCTTTGGCCATCGCCAGCACTATGGAAACCTCGCCGTAGCCGAGTTTCTGGTCGCGCAGCCCCTGTACGCGGGCGTCGTCAACTTTGAACTCGTTCTTCAGCTTATCCGTCACAGTTTTTGCGACTTCGGGCTGCCCGGCGTCCTTGTCCATCTCTGCCGAGGCCTTCTCCAGCTTCTTTTCATCAGGGGTGTTCACCTGGGCCAGCACAGGCATGGCTGCGCACAGGAAAAGTCCCGCCATCAACAACCGCATTTTACCGTTTTTCATTTTCTCTCCTTAACCGACACTGATGTATACGAATACTAAAAACGGCGGCTGAGCCCGGCGCTGAGCCCGATATCCGGGCTGCCGTCGGAAAGGCCCAACAGCAGGCCGCAGAAATAATTATTTCCGTCAGGTGACTTATAGTCCAGCGTGCCGGAGAGGTCCCTCGGTCGCGGATTCCCGGAAACGATGGGACTGCTTGTTTCGTAAAGCACTGTAAGCCCGATGTTGCCTTCCAGCGGGCGGTAAAAACCGATGTCATAGGACAGTTGGTTTCTGAAAGATACTCCGGAGGGCTCGCCGATAATGGTGTAATACCCGTCGGCAAGCAGCGTCCAGCCCGGCGCCGCCTTTTTGGCGAATTCCAGACCCGCGCCTTCGTCAAACTCTCCGGTCCCAAGTCCCTTATGCGCGCTGGCTGTGGGAAGTTTTAATTTTCCGGCTAGGGAAAGATCGAAAGAACGGGGTCCCTCTTCAAGCACTGTATATCTGCCGCACGTAACTATATCCCCGAGGCCTGACTCCGACGATCCGGCGGGGAGCGTAGCCGCATTCCCGCGTATTCGCACGGGGTTGCCGCCCACGCGTAGTATCTTTCCGGTTGAACTCTGGCGCAGATAGGGGACTGTTACGGAAACGTCGCCGGAGCTGTAGTAACGTTTGAGCGTTAATGGTATATAGACCGAATCCGTGCGCTCACTGGTGCCATATTCTCCCGTGTCATAGTTGACCGAGGTACTGAACTTCCAGTCGGCCGCAGATGCCCGGACCGCAAGTCCGGCCGCGCAGGCGGCCGCGCAAAACGCTGTAAGATATAAGTATTTCATAACCCTCCAGATGGGACGGAAGTTTAAACTTTAAAATGATGATCACACACGCTCTAATAAGAAAAAGAAAGCCCGGCAAAACCTCTGCGGCCGAACCGGTCGAATCGAAGCAGGGTCTCTCCGTAGCCGTACCAGTACTGCATGTAAAGCGAGAAGTTCATATACGGAAGCTGCTGACGGAATTCAAATTCGTAAGAGTCTCTGTGGCTGTTGCGGAATATCGGCGTCTTAATATCCAGCTGGTGATTTTTTAAACTGCCGCCCCAGAGAAAGTTCCTGACGCTTACGCTGATCTCACCGCGTCCCATATAGTCGAGGAATTTGCCGGTGCCGCCTATAGATTTGAGGTAGGCATCCTGGTCTGAATAACCCGACGCCTGCCAGAGCTTAATATACACCGCCGCCCTGTCCGACAGAAAAGAATTTTCTATTTCCAGGTTCTCCGTTGATTCGACCCCGAACTTTATCAGAACATATTGCCTATTCCAGCTTCGTGACTGGACCCCCGTGAGCCCGTCGGATTCGTGTTCAAAAGGACATAACACTATATTGCGTAGTTTGAGCCGGCCGATTATCCCGGCATCAACCGGATAATCAAGGAAGAATTCAGGGTTGTAATTGCTTTCTTCGAAAGGCATCGAGTGCTGACCTTCGTTCCAGAGCGACTTCTGCGTGTAGCCGATATAGGCGGGAAAAAGGTTGTATTTGAGGACATATAAATTTGGTTCCAGCAGCCGAAACTTCATGCTTATCTGGAACTTGACCTGCGCACCGTTGTTCGTGGGCCAATGATTGATGGAAAAATAATTTATCTTGTGCGCGGAAACAGGCCTGTCCGTCTTCTTGCCAAAGTACAAGCTTTGAGGAGACGTTCGCTGTTCCTCGGTGGGCAGACTGTTTTCGGGGTTGTTCACGTCTTCCTGCCAGTTTACTGTATGAATCGGCTGGCCAGCTTTCACAAGGGTAGCTTGCGTAGGAAGTTCGCCTGCGGTGCCATTGATGGCAAAAAATAGCATGGGAATAAAAGCGATAATTGATATTTTCATGATTTTCAGAAAGGGTGTTATTTAGGAAGTACCTTTTCCCGGCAAGCTGCTCCTGTTTGCAAGTCCTTTCCGTATAGCTCTATGTACTCGACTTTGGGCCCCAGCAGTTTTTCGCGGGCCTGAATAAACATCTTCTCTAAAACAGCCGGCCGGTCGTTGATGACTGCTTCAGTGCGCACGGCATCCCCAACCTTTTTTACAGCCAGCGGCATCCAAGGGGCGGCCGCCAAAGTTAAAGTATAACCATCCTGCATAGGCGAAGGCTTGATTTTGATGCCGTAGGCCTTCTTCTTTTCCAGCCAGTTAAGTTTCTTGCGGCGTCCGTCCTCCGCGAGCAATACCCAGTATGCGATCACCGGCTCCCCGGGGTCAAGACTCCCGTCGGTGGTGAGGTTGGCCTCGTAATGAACGATGTTGGCGTTCTTGTTCCGCTCTATCACGAACAGCAGCCTGGTATTTATATGTGCCGCCGCATTTGTTTTAGCGGGAACGGCCGCTTTTGGGGGAACTGGCGTGTGTTCCGGTATAATTTTTGTCAGGCTTTTGCAGCCCGTAAAAGAAAACAATGTGGCCAGAAGCGCCAGGCATATTGATTTTTTCATAGACCCTCCGGATATAGGCCCGCTGCCTAATATCAATTACCGCGCACGCCTGAGAGTCCACGCCCGGGCGACCACACGGTGCTTATTATTGTCGGCGCCCGAAGTAGTATCGCAGGCCGATGCTCGCGGTCACATCAGTGCCGCCGCCGTGGGAGAAGTGTAAGACCGGAACTATATCAAAAAATATTTCAACGGGATCATGCGGCAGCCAGTAGGCAATACCCGCGACTGCGCGTAGTCCGAGGTTATTATGATGAGAGTCCCCGATCTGCGCGCCCAGGCCTAGGTAGGCGGGGAGTTTGCCCTCGGCCGGCTGGGGCAGGACCTTCCAGCTATGCCAGAGGTAGTCCCCGTATAGTGATAAATCCGAGCCGAAACCTAGCCCGGCATCCAGCGCACGGCTGCCGTCAATCCACAACTTACCCGTGATGCCTGTAGGGCTGCCTAGAACTATGCCCGCCCCGACGGCGCCCGCATCCTGGGCCTGCAGTTGGCTTACGCCTGTCGCTAGTATGCAAAGCAAAGCTAATAACATTTTCATATATATCTCTCCTTAGTAGGGTCTTTACCCCTGCGGGTATATTAATAGGATACGCATTCCGTGCCTTTTGCCGCTATGCGTAGTTATACCCTCCACTATAGGTAAGATTAATGAGAGTGCGAAGGTTACTGTCTAATCTCACATAGCTCCTCTGACGTATATGGAACATGTAGAAAGGGCGCGTGTTGAAATTAGGAATAAGACAGGGAATTAATCTATCGCGACAGTCCTACCGTTTAGTTTCCGTAGGAAAAATACCGTTTGTCAGTAGTTTCCGCCGATATCCATGCCCGTAAAATTACCGAGCAAGCCAAGCATAATTCCGAATAGATACTAAATCGGCGATGGGCTATACTTATCGTGCGCCAACATCGGCGGAACAGTAATAAGGAGTAGAAAAATGAAATTGATAAGAGTAATTCTTCGTATGAGTAGATTGTTAGTCGCGATGACTTTACTGATCGGCCTCTCAGGGCTGATCTATGCGAAGTCTGAGAAAGCGGATCCGTCCTCTTATAAGGATGCGGTCGTTATCCAAACCGGCGTCGCAAAGAAAATGACCCAAAACACGCACGCCCGTTCAAATGGCAGCCATTTGAATGTTCCGATGTATTTCGAAGCCAACCGCGGTCAGACCGACGCTTCTGTAAAATATTTTACCCGCGCAGGCGGTTACAACTTGTATTTGACAGGCTCGGAAGCCGTCATGGTAATGCCTAAGACTGCCACCGCCGGCCAAACGCCCGGGGTGGTGCGCATGAAGCTGAAAGGCGCCAATGCCAGCCCCTCAGTACAGGGTCTTGAGATTCTGCCCGGGTATAGCAACTATCTTATAGGTGGTGACCCTTCTAAATGGCAGACCGGGGTTAAGCAGTACGCCAAAGTAAAGCTAGGCCAGGTTTATCCCGGCATCGACATGGTCTACCGCTTCAGCAAGGGTCAGGTGGAATATGATTTTGTAGTGGCGCCGGGAGCCAATCCCTGGCGCATTCTCCTTGGTTTTGAAGGGGCGAAGGATATCCGGCTGGATGCCAAGGGCAACCTTGTGCTCCGCACCGACGGCGGCGAGATGACCTACAAGGCGCCCGAATTGTATCAGACGCTGGATTCCAAACGGGTCCCCGTGAAAGGCCGCTTCTTGCTAGCCTCGAATAAGAACGTCAGGTTCGAAGTGGGGAACTATATAAAGAGCAAGGAACTGGTTATCGACCCAGCGCTGGCTTACTCCAACTTCCTGGGCGGCGCCGGCGCTACGGAAGATCAGGCCTATGCAATCGCCGTTGACGATGCTAATAATGCTTACGTGACCGGAACCACTAATTCTCCCGACTTTCCGACTGCACCCGCAGTGACCCCTATTCAGGCCGTTAAGGGCGCCGGATATGACATATTCGTGACCAAAGTGGATCCGGCTGGAACAGGTATAGTGTGGTCTACCTATTTAGGCGGCGCCACCAATGACGCCGGGCTTGGAATTGCTGTGGATGGCCCGTCCGGGAGAGCATACATCACTGGCTCAATTGCCGGCGGTGTAAACCTCCCTGCTTCTGTACCTATTAAAGGTGCGGCCGGAGCGCTTACGGGAATAAACGCTTTTGTGGCTGGTATCGCAGCCGACGGCCTTTCCACTACTTTCAGGGTTACATTCGGAGGAGATGGCGATGATGTCGGCAACGGGATCGCCATCGACTCGGGTGAAAACATTTATATTACAGGAACAGCTACCGCCGGGTCTGTTGTTTCCGGAGCATTCAACCCAGCGACTGCGACTTTTCCGATAACGGCGGACGCTTCTCCGTGTGCCGGCACGCGCAGCGCGGCTTCCCAGGCATTCGTAGCGAAGTTCACCTCCGGCGGCGCACAGGTGTATGCTACTTACTTAGGCTGCACGGGTTTCTCCGAGGGTAGAGGCATTGCCGTTGACGGACTGAATGGCAGCGCCTATGTTACCGGCAACACCGGGGATGGTTTCGCAGATGCCGCTATCACGGGGGCTTTTAAGCCCACCTGGGGCGGCGGCAGCGGCGAAGGCGATGCGTTCATAGCGAGATTGCTGCCAAGCGGCGCTAGTTTCGACTATAAGACTTATGTGGGCGGCGCCAATGATGAGCAGGGTAACTCCATTGCGGTGGACAGTTTGAAAGACGTTTATATTACGGGATACACATTCTCCCCTGACTTTCCCGACAACTCAACCGTGTTTGCCACGATCCAGGGTTTGGGCGGCGGGCGGACCACAATGTCGACCGGCCCGGATGCGTTCGTGTTTAAACTTCGGATCGGTAACGGCGGCGGACATAACGATGGCGTGTATGCCACATATCTGGGCGGAAACACCGATGACCGGGGCACCAGTATCAAGGTTGACAGTTCATTCAACGCTTATGTGGCCGGATACACCACCTCCGGAGACTTCCCTATAGTCGGTGCGAATGCATCCGCAGGACAGAATACCTTCGTGGGGACCCCGGAAGCATTTGTGTCGGAACTCAACAATACAGGGGGACCCTTCATCTTTTCGACCTGGCTGGGAGGAACCGGCGGGACTCGCGGACAAGGGCTTGCTCTGGACAGCACAAAGAATATCTATCTGACCGGATATACGGGTTCAGGCGCCGGGACGTTTCCCCTGGTAGCCGGCGGTTTCCAGCAGATACGCGGATCAGGTACGAATACCGCCTTTGTCACAAAGTTTGGAGCAGCTGCTACGCCGGCCGGCTGCGTGATTGCTTCAATAAATCCAGCTAATGGGTTTAGGATCGGAGGAACCACGGTAACAGTCAATATCACGAACTTCACCGGATTCATAGGTTCGGGCGTGACTTTTGACGGGATAACCGCCCAGTCCTATGCGACTAACGCTTCTTCCACCGTGATCACCGCTGTATCGCCTAGGCATCCTCTTGCAGGGGCGCTTGTGGCGGGAGTGGTGTCTTTAACGGTTAACACTCTTACTGGTACATGCTCGGCGAATTATGCCTACGTTGCCGCACCCACAACGGACACCGGCGCATGCGGAGAAGACTTCTTCTTCCCTTCGCCAGCCACCGGTGCCACAGCGCAGTTTGCATACTGTATGGCACTGCCCGGTACAGCGAAGATACGGATCTACAATGTGGTCGGAGATCTGGCGGTTAAGATAGAGGATGCTAAGGCGGCCGGCGCACAAAGCTCGACTCTCAATACGGCCAGGTTGGCTCCCGGAGTATATCTCTACCGCTTGGAAAAGGACTATGACAACGGTACTTCTACCAAGTCGACCGTTAAAAAGTTCGTTGTTAAGCATTAATGTTTATTTACTGGAGGATTTTCATGAAAAAAATATTACTAGGAATAGGACTCATCTGTACCGCCTTGTTTTGCGGACAGGCTTCAGCTGGGGAAACATATTACGACGCCGGCACCAAAGCTCTGCCCCTGCAGCAGTCCGCGGGGACGGCAAGGGCCACGGCCATGGGTTCGGCTGTTGTCGCGATTCCCCAAGGGTCGGCATCCTTGCTCTGGAATCCGGCCGGTTTGAGTCGGATGAGCTGCGAGGAGTTCGGCATTCACCACAACTCGGGGCTCGGCGACACCGTACAGGAGACCGCGATCTTCGGGATGCCGCTAGGTACGGTTGCGGATTGCAATAAGAATTGTAAAGGTGGTTCCCTGGGCGGGATCGCCGCCTCCCTCGGCTACGTGAACTATGGCAGCTTCAGCGGCAGGGATGATTTAGGACTGCAGGCCGGGAGTTACCACGCCGGCGATTTTTCCGGCAGCCTGGGCTGGGGTATGGAGTTGCTGCCCAGGTTTTCCGGCGGTATAGCTTTGAAAGGCAACCAGTCGAGTTTTGCCAGCAAGGTTTATAACGCCTTTACTACGGACATAGGTTTCATGTATGCCGTGACACATGATATAGACTTGGGTTTATCCTATTCCAACATCAACTTAGGAAATAAGATTGGTGGGAACAAGCTGGTTTCAGGCTGGCGTATGGGCGCGGGTTGGAACGTGGACAAGCACCTGCTGCTGGCCGTTTCAGGCGAGTTGCAAAACGATGCGGTGAACCGCCTGCAGCTTGGAACCGAGTACTTGGTCGGCAACACCAACCAGAAGGCCAATATCCTAGCTCTTCGGGCCGGCTACCAGGCCAACTTCCCCAATCCTCAACTGAGCGGGCTGACCGGTCTCACCTTAGGATTGGGATACACGCTCACCCGTTCCGTTGCTTTGGACTACGCTATGGTGCCCGCCGGCGAATTGGGAACCTCGCATAGATTCAGTTTAACCTACAAGTTCAATTGCCCTGAAAAGCCGCAGCCCCCGGTTCAGGCCATGTTTACGCCTGTTGAGTCGAAGCCTGTTGTTGTGGCTGCAGCGCCGAAGCCCGTTGTTGTGGCTGTAGCGCCGAAGCCCGTAGTGCTCAAGGAATTAGAATTCGAAGATTCGCATTTTGACTTCGATAAATCAGTGCTCAGACCCGCGGGGATGTCGGCGCTTAGGGAAAATGTCCAGATTCTGAAGGATAACCCGAAAGCCATGGTGCAAGTAGAGGGCTATACTTCCAATATGGGTACCGAAGAATATAACCAGAAATTGAGCGAGAGAAGGGCGGAGGCGGTCGCGGATTTCCTGATTAAGGATGGTACTGCAGTGGAGCGAATTACCACTATTGGATACGGAGAGATGCGGCCGGCGATGTATCAAGAGAAGATGGGCGTCGGAGATATCAACACGGCCGCCGCCAAGGCCAACAGACGGGTGGTTATCAGGGTAGTAGAGAATTAAATCAGATAGATCTTTAGGGGTTGCGCTCCGGCCATGTGGCGGGGGCGCGGCTATTTAAACGTGCAGGGATAAAACTTTTGAAAGAATACCGGAGCAAGAACCGGGATACGGACCTGTTGTCCGGCTCCGGCTTAGATAGTCAGACCTTTATGCGGTATCTTATCCTGCTGCTCTGTTTGTGCGCTCCGCCTCTGGCTGCGGCGCCGCGCGAGGCGCTCCGCCTGCCGGCGGGACTTATTATTTCTTCTATCACGGTTGAAAGCCATAATGTTTTCGAAACGGAAATCCCAGCGGAAAACAAATTGGCCTACAGGGCGGCTAACCGCATCCACTCTACTACGCGCGATCATGTAATCTTGCGTGAGCTGCTCTTTGAAGTCGGCGACCGCTATAACGCGGCTCTGGTCGCGGAAACGGAACGCAACCTCCGTGCCCTGCCTTTCGTCCGGCGCGCCGAGATAACGGCCAAGGTCAACAAAAACGGCGCCGTGGATGTGATCGTGCGTACCTACGACTCCTGGACCCTGGAGATCGTGGCTAATTACAAGCGCGCCGGCGGCGCCACAAGCATTAAAGCGGGGCTCGCAGAGGGCAATATCCTGGGCCAGGGCAAATCGGGTTCTGCCGTCTACAGCAACGATTGGGGAGCAGGTTCAGCGGACTTTACCTACAAGGACCGGCAGTTCCTGCGTTACAAACGTTTGCAGTACTCTATGGCGGCCCGCACAGCTCCGGGACTCCGGAGTCTGTCGCTGGTTTTTGAGCGCCCCTTCTACGCCTCTATCGCGCGTACAGCTATGGGTGCTACCGTAAGCTACACCGAGGCCCCGGTCGGCACAGTTTCCCGGCGGGTCGTAGAAGCCGGCGTCAACTACGGCATCTCGCTGGCGCCATCCACCGAACGAACGCGGCGCGTCAAATTTGGCATTCTGGCTCACCGCGCCGAATCCACCGGCCCGGTACCTGATCGTGAGCGCTTGCTAACCCTCCAATTGGGCGCGGAGTGGGAGGAATTGGACTTTCTGACGGCGCGGCGTATACAGAAATTCACGCACGATGAGGATTATAATCTCGGGTTCGGGATCTTTCCCTCTCTGGCGTGGGCGCCGGCCATTCATCCGCTTGGGGCCAGGCAAACGCCTCTCCTGCCCAGCATTATAGTGCGCAAGGGCTTTACTTGGGGGAATCAGCTTTTACTCTTGAACTCAGGCTATAGCTCGAAGTATTTTAAAGGCCACAATGGCAATATTATAACCTCGTTCGATGCGGCGTATTTCTTGCGGGGCATCAGATATCAGACGCTGGCCTGCCATACCAATGTGGACCTCGGTTGGCGCTTAGACCCCGCCGCGCCGCTGGTTTTGGGAGAGTTCAACGGTTTGCGCGGCTATGGCGTCGGCGAGTTCACGGGCAGCCGCCGCTTCCTGCTTAACATAGAGGATCGTGTTTATGTCTGGGATGAACTTTTCCGGTTGATGGATGTGGGCTTGGTGTTCTTTTACGACTCAGGGTATGTGTGGACGGCGTCGAGCCCGATCGAACTGGCTGACCTTAAGAACAGTGTGGGCGTGGGGCTGCGCCTGGCCCCGTCGCGTTCGGCCGGCAACAGCCCTGTGCGCATCGACCTGGCCCGCGCGCTCAACGGCAGTAGCAACCGCCCGACTTGGTCGCTGTCTATACTGGGAGGGCAGGCTTTTTAAATATGAAAACAATAAAATTAAAAGAGTTGGCGCTCGCTGCAGGGGTGTTCGCCTTTATGCTGACGCTGTTTTTTTTGTCCCGGGTCGCAGGCCGACCGGCTGCGGTTCCGGAGATATCTGGCCGGGCCGCCACCGTGATCGACAAAGAAGAAAATAACGATATAGGGAAAAATGCGGCCAAGACGGGCGCGGGATTGAGGAAAAAGAGCAAGGGAACTGAAAAGCCGGTGCAACGGCGGAAAAAGCGAGTCTCCAGCCTGCAGGAGCCGGGCGAAGCTTTTGGCGGCGGGGAAAAGGGAAAGGGGAAAATATGAAAAACAGAAAAATGAAGTTGATGTTAGTGGGGATACTTTTAGGCTCGGCGATCATTCCGGTTTTTGCCCAGGAAACATCTAAGGAAGAGAGTAAACTGGAGGCCGGAGCCGCAGAGCTGAATAAACTATACTCCGAAGGGCAGCAGCGTGTGGCCGACAAAATAAAGGCACAGTTCGGCGTGTCCGACGCCCTCTTGCTGGGCATGCTCTATAAGAATATGCGCTATGGGGAAATTGCTATAACGCTGGGCCTGGCTCAGGGCCTGCACGGCGGTATCAGGGATAAAAATTTGTATAGGATCACAACATTGCGCCATGGGCCTCCGGTCGTGGGCTGGAGTAAGGTAGCTAAGAACCTGGGGTTGAAGCTCGGCCCGGTGCTAAGCAAGATTAGAAAAATATCCGCTGATGTCCGCAAGCAGGAAAAGACCGATAAAGAAGCGGAAAAGGCTGAAAGAGAAAAAGTTCAGAAAAGCGCGAAGATGGAAGGGCCGGTAAAAACCGAAAGAGAGAGCATGAAGTCCTTGATGCATAAATAGAACACTAGTACGGCTAACGAGCCGGCGGATGCGGGGAAAATCCCCGGAAAGAGTCCCGCCGACTGAGGAATCAGGATCAATGGACTATCATCTGTGCTTGATGATCTGCGCGCTTGTTTTTTTCCCGTGCTCCGCAAGCTTGGCGGAAGTCATCGTGGACAAAACGGCTGAGCCGCAGCGTCTTTCGGTCCGGGGAGAAAGCGAGCTGCGCGGTATCGTAGCTGCGGGGCGTCTGGAGACCCTTTAGTGGCCTAAGTTCGGTGAATACCAGGCGGAGCTAGGTGAATTCTACCGGGTCGGGGGGTACACCCTTGCATGGGTCCGGGAGTCCAAGCCGACGGCGAAAGCACGCATCGTTATTAAGCGGTTAGAGGCGGCCGATAATGAGGGTTTGCTGGCGCAGGACTACGATAGTCCCCTTTGGAATGACCGCCTCGCGAGACTGGAACTTTCAAGCGGCAGCGTCTCAGAATCCCAACTTCTTCGCTTTGACCTGGCGCTCACTATCTGCACGATGCGCTATATCCTGGACCTCCACCTGGGGCGTATTAATCCGCAGCCTTTCCACGCTGCCTTCGATTTTGAGCCGGACATCCGCGGCCCTTCGGATTTCCTCCGGAAACGAGTCATGTCCGCCGAAGACGTGGCTGCGGCGTTCAGCGCGGTTGAACCGCCATTTCCTTCCTACCGGCGACTCGTGAAGGCTGTTTGGAGGTACAGGCAGTTAGCCCGCAAAGATGACGGCGAACAGCTGCCTGTTTTCAAAAGCCCGGTTAAGCCGGGGGATCGCTACTCTGGTGTGCCGCGGCTGATGCGCCTGTTGAGGCTGCTTGGGGATATGCCGCTGCGGGCAACTCCGGACCCGGAACTATACGCGGGAACGTTAGTGAAAGCTGTGAAGCGTTTTCAGCGCCGCCACGGGCTGGCCGCAGACGGACTGTTGGGCGAACAGACGCTTCGGCAGCTCAACACGCCGCTTGATCAGCGTCTGCGTCAGCTTCGCCTCACCCTGGAGCGATGGCGTTGGATGCCACGCAGGTTTTCCCGGCCGCCTATTATCGTAAACATTCCGGAATTCCGCCTTTACGCCGGAGATTCACCCTCGCAGAAAGTGGTGGTCGGCATGGCCTTCGAACATCAAACCCCGGTTTTTATAAGTATGCTTACCGAAGTTGTGTTTCGTCCCCCGTGGAATGTTCCCATGACTATCCAGCTTGCGGAACTGGTGCCTGAGATAGAGAAGAATCCTTCCTATCTGGAGAAACACGACTTCGATGTCACCGACGGCAAGGGCTCCATCGTCAGCTCCGGGCCGGTCAGCACGGCGGTCCTGGATCAACTCCGGGCGGGCCGGCTCTACCTTAGGCAAAGGCCCGGCCCCAATAATTCTCTGGGCTTGGTGAAGTTCCTGATGCCTAATACCCACAGCGTATATATTCACGGCACGCCTTCA
Organism: uncultured Elusimicrobia bacterium; assembly: GCA_903867985.1. Classification (GTDB taxonomy): domain Bacteria; phylum Elusimicrobiota; class Elusimicrobia; order Elusimicrobiales; family UBA9959; genus YA12-FULL-51-18. The sequence continues at coordinate 37,513 of CAIPTO010000055.1, forward strand.
AGACGGGGCTTCAGGGAATCGCGGCGGGATTTTAGCCACAGTTGCATCCGGGTCGCAGATCCCGAAGCTTTGGCGGTCTGGGTGCTGCGCGACCGGCCCGAATGGACGCCCGGGCGTATCCGGGCGGCGATGGAGGGCGAAGAGACGGTCACGGTCAAACTCACCGAACCGATCCCTGTGATTATCCAGTACGGAACGGCGGCGGTTGAGGAAAACGGTGAGGTCCGCTTCTTTGATGATATTTATCTCCGCGACGCGGCTGAGGCGGCGGCTTTCGATAAGCGGGCGAAGATGACGGCGCGGTAGATCACCATCTGCGAACGCGGCCGACATCTATGTGGAGGAAATCGGAGCCGGCGTAGTACCCCACGCCGCCGCGCCGAAGCGCCAGCGCTGTATCGCGCAGACGGGAGGTTCGTATGCCCGGCAGGCGGATATCTATGGCTTCCGCCTCCATGTGCATGCTTTTCCTGGCTATAGCCGAGCTGTGGTTCCGGAGCATTTCGTTGCTGGCCGAAGTGCGGTAGCCGCAGATGACATGGAGTTCAGCCTCCGGCCGGCTCACTTTGGCTGTGAGTTCAGTGAGCAGGTCAAAGAGCCGCGGGTCGTAGTGCTTTACCCTGTCCACCCGCCAGTCGCGGAGAAAGTGGTCGAGCTTTGCTAACGCTTCAGGATCGTAAACTCCGTCCCGGCGGTAGACTACGTCGAGGTGCTCCAGGGTATGGGTATTAAATAGCCGCAAACGACACTCCCGTGGCACCGGTGACGTCCCATAGGCGAAAGCGGAATGAATAAGTAGAGACGCCAGAAGAAGATATCTCATACCTTAGCATACCAGATATCCTGTTGCCGTTATATTGCCGGATTGATCCAGCGCATCAAGTACTGATCCAAAAATTTCATAGGCCCGCAGTAGATCCTATCCCGAATCGGCATCTTATGGCTGGCCAGATCCTGAGTAGCGCGAGCAACATTGCTGCTAGGATCGGTCCGATGAGAATGCCCTGTATCCCGAACATTTCGAGGCCGCCAATGATGGCTATGAGACCCACCAGCGGATGCATATCCGCCCGGCCCTTAAGGACCAGGGGCCGGACCAGATTATCGATGACGCCGGCCGCAAGTGCCAGAGCGATCATTAATGATATCTCTGCCCACGACCCATGCGTCACGTACAGATAAAGCATTCCCCCTAGTGAAGCCGGGGCGGTTCCCAGCATGGGTATCCACGCGAAAATAAAAGTCAGTCCTCCGGCCAAAAATGCGCCCGGCACACCAATGGCAAGGAACCCGATTACGATCAGAGCGGCCTGGGAAGCAGCTGCGGCAAGACCGGCCAGGACTGCGGAAATAGTGGTATCCCGGAACGACTCGACCAATTTCTCCTGCACATTCCGATCAAGAGCGCCGAGGCCGAGGAGCCAGGCCATGAACTTCTCCCCGTCCAGCAGAAAAAAGAAGAAGGCGATCATGGCTAAAAGAAGTTGAAGAAGTAATTCTGGGATGTCTTTGCCCAGCTTAAGGACGGCCGCGCTGGTAAACTGTCCGGTGGCCTGGATCGCGCTCTTGAGTTGCGCGCTGACCTGCCCCGGGTCGCCGATAACCGTCCTGACCAACTGCCAGCGACTCAGGGCTATGGTGAGCGCCTTCGGAGAGAATTCCTTAAGTTCTCTCATATCATGGCTGATGGCAACCCCCTGCTTTACGGCCAGAATAGAGAAGCCGGTCAGTGGCGCTATGGCCAGCAGCAATAAGAGAGCAGTGACCGCGGTCGCGGCCAACCGGGGGCCGCACCTCTTTACCCGGAACCATTGATATACCGGATAAGTAAGCATGGCCAGCGTTCCGCCTAGGAATAGTGACAGCAGATAGGGGCCTATCATCCATATGACGGCTACGATACAGGAGAGGAGTGCGCCCAAAAAGGTTATGAGATGTGCCTGCTTGGCAACAGGGGGAATCGGCGGAGTTTCCTCCATTAGCCCTCCTTAAAGCCCTTTTTACCAACATCCCTGCTACTTTGCGCGACGCGGTGTGTTAGGCTGCGTAACCGACTCACGCGATGCTGAATTTCATAGGTACTTAAGACCGTGAAAAACAGTGTTTATGGCAGAGAGCACTAGCGCAAAAACCAGCGCCCACCAGAAGCCGTCAACCCTGAACCCGGGGACCATCCGGGCCGTAAGCAATACCATAAGTCCGATGGCAAAGAATGTGAATAGCCCCATGGCCAGCATGCTTATAGGCTGGGACAGCAGTTGCGGTATCCGCGCAAGGAAAGCGTTCATAAGACCAAGAAGGACCGCGACCGCGATAGCGGTGCTGAAGGTATCGACCGTCACACCCGGAAGCAGACGTGCGGTTAATAATACGGCCAGACTGCTGACAATAACATTGATAAGAATATTCATCGGTTTCTCCTTAAATAAGTCTTTACCATAACGTTCGTAAGATAGCCTGGAGAAATCCATTTCAGCCGGCATTGCCCTGGTTTTGTTCGCTGCGCTGCACAAGATATCGAAGCAGCAGATCGCAATTGTTTTTTGTTTCCGATGTTGCGGCATTTATGCGGAGAGCGATCGGATCGGCCCACGGTTCGCCGGGTTTTTCGGCGAACTTGTTTTTGTTCCCGCTTTTGATTTTTTGTGTTTTGTTTATATCATTTTCATTCATATTTATAGGATACCCTTCTATCACCTTAGGCCGCTATACGGAGTTATACTTGTGGTTATAGGTAAGAACCCCTCTTATCCGGTACATATGAAGGTGTAGCGTTGCGGGTTGCAAAAGTCGGCGCCAAGTATGGGCCACATGGGAATCCCGGTACATTTTTTTAAGGCTGCTCTTTTAGAGCGGCCTTTTGGATTGTGTGCCCAGCATGAAACCAAGCTTGGAGGTGAAAGTCCTCCGAGGATACAGGTTGCAGAAAACTCAAGCGAAGCGCAAGGCAGTATGCCGTGAGGCATACGCTGAAAGAAGCGTGGAGCGAAAATCCGAGCCGACGA
>CAIPTO010000056.1 GCA_903867985.1 uncultured Elusimicrobia bacterium
CTGTAGGGGACCGCCATTACTTTCTTTTCTGCCTGGCCGGTGGGATGGGGCAGGGCCAGGCTGGTAAACAAAGCCAACTGATTCTCTTCAAAATAGGTCCTTAATTTCTCTGGTGCGGAAGACGGGTGTTGTTTCCCCTTTTCAACTTCTTTGGCTTTCAACCTTTTCTTTAATAAAGCTGTGAGGTATTTTTTAGGCTCCCGGACATTTTTAGTCTGTATCTGATATTTCATCTCGCTGAACTCTTCGGCAACAATGTTTTCACCTAAAAGGCGGACTGCTTTTTCCCAGAAAGCCCGGCTTTTGGCATCACCGGTAAGCTGGATAATATCGTCAATTATATAGTTTCCCATAGATTCCCCACCTGACCTGGTCTAAAAATTCGTTCGCAACGATTCTAATCGTTATATTCTAAAGACCGTTTATTCTAGAGCCCTGTTTTTCATAGGGAGCCATGCAACCCGCAGCCCATAGCTTTTGTCTAAAATGCAACCCGCAGCCCATAGCTTTGACCCTAAATGCAACCCGCAGCCCATAGCTTTGTCCCAAAATGTAACCCGAATGCCATACCTTTTGAGGGAATGTTGATAACTTTTCCCCTAAATATTCAATATTTGGTCCCTTTTTCTTTATTCCAGGCAGCCGAGTATTCAAAACACTTAGGACAAAGAGCGGAGTAATTGTTCTTCCCGATCTCTATCCCAGACTCTATGGGGCGCTCGCACCAGCCGCAACACATGCCAGGGGCGCCGACTGGGCGTTTTTCCGATTCCGGAGTATGGGTTTGCCTGTACTCTACTAACTCGCCTTTGTCTTTAAACTGTTTGAAAAATTCGTGGTGTTGGGTTATTTCTTTCATATAACTTCCTTGGTTTAAGCACTTGCCAAAGACTTTTAACCTGCCGATTGGCTGCTCCAGGAGGCCACTGGAGGCTTTAAAACGTTACAAACAACCCCTTACCCCCCCAACACAGGCCCGGTACTACAAAATGCAACCCGAATGCCATAGCACATCTATGCTATTTAAAGACACTTCCGGGACCCGGCGCAAGGCTTTAACCGGCGCCAGGGAAGCAGAGCGCCCGCCCGGATATACGGAACGCCGTATATCCGTATATACAGATATCTAGCGGGAGCTGTATTTGTAAAGAACACTATGCTCTTTCTTGGTTTTAAAATCTTCAAGCAGCGTGGTCAGCGCCAGCGCGACAATATCGCTTTTGTCGATATTCTTGCGCGCTTTCTTAAGTTCATAGTAAACATCGGTTAGCTTCTCGGTAACTTCCACCGGCAAAGAAAAAAGCAGCTTTTTCTTTTTGGCCTGTACCTGGACCGGGGCTTTATGTGCAAAGAATGTGTTTACCCCCCCGCCTGGCGCGGGAGCCGGTTCGCCTTTACCTTTACCGATTATTGAAACCCTTTTCATATTAGCTCCTTGGCTACTGCTTTATACGCTTCCGCGCCTGACGCTGCCGGCATGAGCTGGATAAGAGCCTTGCCTGCTGTAACTGCGTCCGGGAATTTTATTGTCCGCGGAATAACGGTTTTGAAGATGTTTTTATAAAGGCTATGCGCTTCCGTTAAAACCTCGTTGGCGTGGAGCGTGCCTTTACTGAACATGGTAATAAGATATTTACAGTGGATCTTCGGGTTGGTGTTCTTCTTGACCAGGTCGACCAGGTCGTTATGTTTCTGCAGGGCCCGGAGCGCCAGGTATTCGGCCTGAACAGGAACCAGAACCATATTAGAGGCGGTCAGGGCGTTTATGGTCAGATTCCCGAGCGCCGGCGGGCAGTCAATAATGATGAAGTCGTAACGCGGCAATTTCTGAATTGCATTTTTTAGCTTAAATTCCCTGGACAATGTTGTTTGCAGCTCGACCTCAAAAGCCGAAAGGTCTATGTTGGACGGGATTATTGAAACATTATCTATGGATGTTGCCTTGATAACCAGCGAGAGCGGTTTGTCGTTAACAAGGGAAGTGTAGACGTTCTCCTGGAACGAGTCGGGGTTAAGCCCGGTCGAGATGGTAAGGCTGGCCTGCGGGTCAAGGTCTATTAAAAGAACGGATTTCTTGAGGCTGGCCAGGGAAGCTGCAAGGTTTAGGGCGGTGGTGGTTTTGCCGACGCCGCCCTTGTGATTAGAAATTGCAATTATCAAGATGCCCCCTTGTGTTATATCTGTATATCCGTATATCCATATATACGGATATCTAAATATACCGAATATCCGCGGTTGTTGTCAAGAAGCTGTCTGCCGGGTAAAGCCATAAAGGTCAGGCAAAGAAGCGGCTGGCTGAGATATGATAGCCGCCCTCCTCGATAGAAGCGACTCCCTCCTGCTTAGTTAAAAGAACAAGTGGGACATCGCCGAGCATCCTGGCATGTTTCTTGTTGTGCGGCGGCAATGCAGAATCGGACAGCTTCGCTTCAAAAAGAATATAAGGGAGATTGTCGCGGGTGATCAGAAAATCAGTTTCAAAGCCTTCACGGGTGCGGACATAGTAAAGCTCAAAACGGCCCAGGCCGAAATCTTCCCATAATGAAACGAGCATTTTAAGTTCAACAGCCGCATAGTTCTCAAAGCGGCTGGCTTCGGTCGCCGGCCGCGTCCAGTCATAAAAATAAAATTTCCGTTCTTTTTTAACCGAGCGGGCCACGCGCTTGGAATACGGCGGGAGGGAAAACACCACATAACCGAGTTCCAGGGCTTTTAAATAACTCTTTACCGCGTTATAGCTGACTTCCAGATCTTCCCGCAGGGAATTTAGGGAGAGGGGGGAAGAAATCTTGGAGGGGAGCAGCCCCATAAGCGTGGAAATATTTTCAAGCTCGGCGATATGCGTGAGATCGCGCAGATCTTCCCGGACCAGAAGGTCGAGATAGCCGGAGCGCCACTTATTGGAAAACTCGGCTGAGCCCGACAGGAACGGCTCGGGATAGCCGCTGAGCTCCAGCAGCTGCGACATTGTGCCGGCGGATTTGGGGGAAGAGGACAGCTTTTTCTCTAAAAACTGCGTGGGAGTCTTTTCAGGGAAAGACCTGGCAGCGCCGCCGCCTGCTAATTCAGCCAGGGATAAAGGGAAAAGACGAAAAGTGAAGTATCTACCCGCCAGGCTGTCGCCGGCTTTACGTAGAAGGTCCATACGGGCGCTGCCCGTTATTATAAATCTGTATTTCTTTTCGTCGGAGTCAAAGAAATCTTTCAGGATGTTCTTCCATTTGGGCATTTTATGGATCTCATCAAAGCAGACCCAGGAGAACGGTTTGACGGCGCCGGCCGCTTTCCTGTAAAAATAATTATCCTGCCTAAACAAGGAGCGGATTTCCCGCTTGTCCCAACTAAAATATGAATCCGCGCAATGGGTGAGTTTAAGGTGTTCCCGGGCGATAGTTGTTTTGCCGCATTGCCTGGGGCCGGTGACAAAACGCATCTGCCGGCCGAACTCCGGGCCGAAGCACCGCTCCGTAAGGAATCTTTTAATCATATGACTAGTTTATCATATATGGTGAAATAGTCAAATATGCGAAATTCCCGCTGTTATTTAAAAGCGTTTCTTGAATTCCGCACAGGCATCTTCCGGTGAAACATTTAAGTAAATCTCCGTCGTAGCCAAATGGTCGTGCCCAAGAAACATTTGGAGATAGCGGGTATTAAGGCCTTTCTTAATACAGGTAGAGGCGAAGGTGTGGCGTAATACATGGGGGGAAACCTTCTGGGTGATGCCGGCGCGGTTTGAAACGCGGCGGACGAGCTTCTGGATTCCCCTGACGCTGTAGCCGAAGGTGTCGTTTAATGAAAAATAATGCGACAGGACAGTGAAGGCTCTTTCGGTTAGCGGCACAATACGGCGTTTTGTTTTCTTGCCGTAGGGCCCGCCCTTGCCGTATACGCGCAGCCGGCGATCCTGCCAGAGAATGTTTTCTTTGGTAAGGCCGGCCAGCTCTGAAACGCGCAGCCCGGTATCGAGCAGTATAGAAATAACCACTTTTTCGATTCCGGAGCGGCAGGCGTTTATGAGCTTATCGGCGTTTTCGTTCGTTAAAGGTTCGCGTTTGTATTGGTACATAGTACGTATTCTACAAAGAAGGCGCACTATAGGCGCAATGTTTAAAAGGTAGTCCGACGGGAGCGTTACAAGATTGAAGGGGGGAGTTCGCTTTTATGGAGAGAAGGCGAACGGGGCGCGGCCGCCGGGCGGGGGGATATCCGTATATATGGATATGCGGATATCCGAAGCGGTATTTTGCCGTAGTGGGGGGGCGAGCCGGCTTAACTGTTATAAAAAAGTGTAGGTAAAACAAAGGGCTTTCATGATAAATACAATTTGTTCAGTGTGTTGAGTAAACTGTGATAGCCGCTTTTTCTCGCCAGGCCGCCGGCGGCGCTTGGGGGCGCTAACCAGGGCGCCGGTCGGTTTTGTTCTTATGCGCTTTCTTCTTAAGTTTAGCGAATGCTTTCTCGCAGCGTACGCGGGCCTTTGGATCTTTAAAAACTTCCTTCTTATAATCCGCGAAGGTGTAATGCGCCTCTTTAATGGTTTTCTTTTTAAGTATGGAAAGCTCTGCTTTGTATGCTTTACGGACTTTGGGGTCTTTAAGCAGTTCTTTCTTTACCTCTTCGTGCCGATGATATTCTCGTTTCATAGTTATAATCTCTTTGGCCTGTCTGTTTACGAGATATCCGTATATCTGTATATACGGATATAAGCCGGAATGTTTAACATTGCGCTGCCGGCCCGGCGCTTCTATTATTAATCTCCCCTGAGCTGCGCGATCTCTTTCTTTATGGCTGCGGGAATACGTTTGGCGCGCGCCAGCTCCGCGCGGGTAATGAGCCCGCGCTGGAACGCTTCCTTTACCGCTTGCTGCATATGGTCCATCTGGACCGTGCGAGTGGTCAGAAGGTCGACGATAGTTTTAAGCGGCCGGGTTACTTTGACCCCGAATCTTGTTTCAATATCGTCTTTGTGTATGCTGGCGCGGCGAAGGACCGGGATTTTAGACAGAGTACGCCTGCGTTGAAAAGAGCGAGGGACGGTCATATGCAACCTGGCCGGGCTGATATCCGAAAGATCATAAAGGCTCAGCGCCGTTTCATGCGAATAAACCCCCTGCGGTTTGTCACTGCGATTACGTGACCAGAGCCACCAAAGCATAAGGTCGGGCCGCTCCGTGGCCGGAAACCTGGCAAGGCAATAGATACCGCGGCGCTCCCTGAGCCAGTTGCCCGTCCGGACATGGTAGCCATGGTTCTTCTGGCTGAAGCCCGCAGCCTCCGCCTGCTTGGTTGTGAAATAACCGCCCTGCCCCTCCACGATTTCGTAGAGGTGCTCAAATGTTTCTTTATGGCTGTGGCGGTTGTTAGTCATATACAATACCCTTAATTATTAAGGCTATTGTATCATAAAACAGGAGAAAGTCAAGGCGATGGATAGCCGTATATATAGATATACGGATATCTGATGGCGTTCACAAAATTGCTTATTCTTTGCTCTTTGGCAGACTGGCTTGCAATACTGTTTCTATATATTTCCTGTTTTCCAACTCTATTTTGCGATCTAC
>CAIPTO010000057.1 GCA_903867985.1 uncultured Elusimicrobia bacterium
GTACGTACTGAAGGCGGCGTCGGTAAGTTCCCCGGATTTCGGCAGTTATAGAATCCCCACATCAGCGGCGGCGTAAGATTACCCACCCCTGCCGTCGCGCAATTTTCCACAGAATTCTCCGGTTTCGCTTTGCTTTCCGGCATAGCGTTGGGTAATCTTCTCTTGGGCGCATTGGCGCACCAGGAGGGCGGCCCATTGTGAAACTTAAAAGGCGATGCCTGTTTTGCCGGCGTTGGTTTGAACCAGATTGTCGCAAGCCGCGACAGCACGTTTGTTTTCGCAAGCGATGCCGCAAGAAGCGTAAGCAGCGCGCTTGGCGCCGATGGGCGCTGCGCAACAAGCCGGTGAAGAACCTGAAGCTGAAGCAATGGGCAAAAGCATACCCGAATTACTGGCGGCACTACCGCGACATCCGGCCTGAGTATCGCCGCAAAGACAACAGGCGCAGGAATAAAAGGCGGCGGCGTGCTAAAAATGTCCGCAAAGCAAACCCTGATGCCCCGTCGTGAAAACCGGAGTTTTAAAACAGGTTCTCGACGAGATGTCCGCAAAGCACATCGACATGGCGCGCCGGGCCCCCGGCTGGCATAATATAAGCATGCAACCAGAACTGTGGGCTGAAATCAAAAGGCTTGGGCAGGCCGAAAAGCTCAAGATATCCGAGATAGCGCGGCGCGTACGCGTAGACAGGAAGACTGTTCGCCGCGTGCTTGCTTCAGAGGGTCTGCCTGTTATCACGCGCACACCCCGGCAGCCGTCCAAGCTGGATCCGTTCAAGAAATACATAGCGGAGCGGCTTAAAGCCTATCCGCATCTATCCGGGTCCGTTATTTATGATGAGCTGCGGCGACATGGCTACATCGGCAAGATAAGAATCCTCCGGGAATACCTGGCAGGTGTGCGTCCGAACCAGAAAGAAGTATACCTGCGCATCGAAACGGCTCCGGGCGAGCAGATGCAGGTGGATTGGGCGAACTGCGGCAGCATTGTTGTCGGGCAGGCGACGCGGAAGCTGTCGGCGTTTGTGGCGGTGCTGTCCTATTCCCGGATGATGTATCTGGAGTTCACGCTGTCGCAGTGCCAGGAGGATTTTATCCGGTGCCATATAAATGCGTTCCGTTACTTTTCCGGTATATGCCGTAAGATACTTTACGACAACCTGAAGTTGGTGGTACTGTCCCGGGTGGGCAGCGAGGTGCGGTTTAATCCCCGGTTCCTTGAGTTTTCCGGCATCTTCGGGTTTGAACCCATTCTGTGTAATGTGGCGCGCGGCAACGAGAAAGGGAAGGTGGAGAACGGCATCCGGTATATCCGGGACAGTTTTCTGCATGGCCGGGAGATAAAATCATGGGCGGAATTGCAGCGAGAGGCGTTGCAATGGCTGAACGAAGTTGCGAACGTACGGTTGCACCGGACGACGCAGGAACAACCCATTAAACGATGGGAGCACGAGCGCGGCCTTCTGCAGTCGTTGCCATGCCGTGAGTATGACGCGTCCATCCTGCGGATAGGGCGGTCGACGCACCAGGCATTGGTGTCGTTTGACGGCAACGTCTATACGGTTCCGCCGGCTTACGCGTATAAAACATTGGCGATCCGCGCCGATAATCTGGAGGTGCGGGTGCTGTCAGATAGCCTTGAGATAGCGCGGCACCGGCGCAGCTATGACTGCGGCGCGGTAATAGAGGACCCGAAGCATGTTGCCGGGATAGTGGCGCTTAAGCGGCGGGCGTTTATGGCCCGTCAGGAGAAGCATTTCCTGGGTTTTGGTCCGGAAGCGAAGGAATATTACGAGGGGCTGCTGGCCAACCAGGTGCACCCGGTCAGGCATATCGCCAAGATAATGGACCTGGCGGCGACATATGGGGAGACAGCGGTGCTGGCGGCGGTGCGTGAGGCGCTGAAATATAAGGCATTTGGCGCCGCATATGTGCAGAGCATCCTGTTTCAACGGCGCACGGCAAAAAACCTGGGCGAGATATTACCGCTGACGATACCGCAGAAGCCGGAATGGAACGAGTTGCGCACTAAGGAGCCGGACCTGTCTATTTACGACAAGCTGTTTGAGCTCGACACAAACGGGGAGGGCACTGACGATGAACAGCCAAAGCAATGAGCCTGTGGTGCTGAAAGAGGCGCCGAATACCTTGGACGGGATGTTTTCCTATCTGAATCTTCAGGCAAGTCTTGCGGGATACCGGGGCGCATTGGCGCAAGCCGCCAAGGATGATATTTCACATGAGGAGTTTTTGAAGCGATTGCTGTCGCAGGAGTCGTCGGCAAAGTTTTCACGCCAGATTGAATGCCGGCTGGCACAGGCGAAGTTCCCGTGCATAAAGACCCTTGAGCAGTTTGACTGGAACCATCCGACAGCGATTCCAAAGGCAAAGATCCTGGCCGCCGCAGAATTGAATTTTCTGAGCAACCGGGAGGGCTTCGTTTTTATATCCGAGCATGGCCTTGGAAAGACGCATCTGGCAATCGCCATAGGATACAGAGCGGTGCTGGCCGGGGTACGGACCTATTTTACCAGGGCAATCGAGATGGTGAACCATTTAGCGGCGGCACAGGCCGACCACAGCACAGAAAAGGCAATGCGGTTTTACACCAGACCCGCATTGTTAATCATAGACGAGGTGGGGAGGCTGTCCATAGACCAAAAACAAGGCGAGCACATCTTCAATGTCATAGACGCCCGGTATGAACGGAGCTCAACTATTCTTACAACGAATAGAGTTTTCCGCGACTGGAGCAAGGTCTTTGAGGATTCGGTGTGCGCCAAGGGTATTATAGACAGGCTCGTCCATCATTCGGATGTAATTAAAATCGAAGGAGACAGTTATCGGGTAAAAGACAGGAAGACCAAAGGTCTGGCGCAGCTGTAAATTTTCAAGGTGGCGGTAAGTTCCTGGACATTCGTGTCAAAGCAGGGCAGTGGGCGCTTGGGTTGGCTTAAGAGGTGGGGAATCCAGACCGCCGAAAACTGGAGAATCTTAGACCGCCGCCTTCACCGGCGCGTAAACCGTCTAACAAAACAGTTGTAGGAAACATGTCGTTCCTGTTGATGGCGTGGATAACTTTTACCAAAACCGGATTTATCGGGGTTTCTGGTCGCGAACCTGCGTAAACAATCTTATCGCACCTGCAAAAACATCAACTTAAAGTCGGGGATTTAAAATCTACCAGAATTCCGCCTGCTTTTTTACCTTAGCGGAGGATTTGGGCAGGATAATAAAATAGAGTAAAAAAATATCCTGTATATCCATGCTGGACTCTCCAGTCTTATACTATGGAATATTTCCCCGGGCGTTCTTGTGTCCCAAGCTTTTTAATCGTTGCGGATCCGGACAACGATTTCATCTGGATAATAGCCATAGCGTTCAACTGCTGCAGTCTTTGCCTTTGCTGAAGTCCCTGCCTGATAAGTACTGAATTAAGGCTCTCAAGATTTGAGAGAACCACCAGTTGCTCAATAGCTGCATAGTCGCGGATATTTCCTGTCACCCCCGGATGGGTTTCACGCCAGTGCCCGGCAGTTTCTCCGAACAGGGCCATATTAAGAACATCCGCTTCCGTGTCATATACATCATTGATCTGGGATTTTGACAGTTTCATCGGAGTCAGCGTATCCCGAATCGCATCTGTATGAATCCTGTAATTCACTTTAGCCAGCGCCCGCTGTAAATTCCAGCCTGACTTTAACCGTTCTGACTCATCTTTCTTAAGGCGCTGAAATTCCTTTAAAAGATAAAGTTTAAATTCGGGACTTACCCATGTGGCGAATTCAAAAGCAATATCATGATGCGCGAAAGTGCCGCCCATATTGCCGGGCCTGGAGATAATCCCTATAGCTCCAGTGGCCGCAATCCATTTTGAGGGCGAAAGCACGAAAGAATTGCTGCCGGCTTGATACATAAAGGGGTCGAATTCGACCCCTTTGAACCCAGGGTTGTGCAGTTTCTCCCACAAGCCCAAAAACTCTATCGTATTTTTAGAGCGAAGCCAGTTTTTAACCAAGTCTTTTGGCTCTTCCGGATTTTTATACCGCGCGATATCCGTAAGTGATATAAAATCTTCCTCCTCTTTTGAA
>CAIPTO010000058.1 GCA_903867985.1 uncultured Elusimicrobia bacterium
CGCGTTCCAGAAGAAGTTCCTCCATCCCGACGGCACGCTCGGCAGCAACTCGCAGGGCGGGTATGCGCTGGCCCTGGCCTACGACCTGCTCGATAGCGGCCGGGTCGGGCAGGCTGCCGGCCACTTGGTGGCAGCCATCGAGGCCCGCGGCGGACATCTCTCCACGGGCATGGTGACCACGCACCTGCTCCTGCCGGCGTTGTCCAAAGTTGGCCGCTCCGACGTGGCCTACCGCTTGTTCACCCAGAAGACCTATCCCTCCTGGGGATACTTCTTAAAGCTGGGGGCAACCAGTATGTGGGAGCGTTGGGACGGGAAGACAGAAAAGGGTTTTTACGCGCCTGGCATGAATTCCTTCAATCACGCCAATCTCGGGACCTGCAGCGAGTGGTTCTATCTGGGCTTATCCAGAAGACCCAGGATGTGCATCAGTGTGGATTTGCCCGAACCGGACGGCCCCATTATAGCCACAAACTCTCCCTCTTTCACGGAAAGGTCCACGCCTTTTAAAACCGCGAGGGGTTCGTCGCCCATCTGATAAACTTTCTTTATATTCTTTAGCTCAATCATGGTATGGAACCTTAAGTTTAGGGTAGGGGGTTCAGGGGATAGGGGCCAGGGGAGGAGTTCCTTATTAACTCTGCCCTGAACCCTCCGCCCTATACCCTGCTGTTAATGCATCGCCCTGCCGGCACCGCGCGGCACGTTCGGACGGCTTGGCATAAGCGGGTTGGTACCACCGGACGCTTGCTGGGGCTTGTAGCCTTTTCCCTGGAACATGACGGTGTCGCCCTCTTCCAACCCCTTGGTTACCTCCACCAGGTCCCCCTCGTCAAGGCCGGTCTCTATCTTTTTATAGACCGGTTTATTATCAGCGACTTCAGTTATAACCGCGGTCTTGCCCGCTGGGTCAATGGTAACGGCCACCGCCGGTATAAGAAGGGCAGCGCGCTTCCTGGCAACCTCAATTTTTATATTCGCCGTCATCTGTGATTTAAAAAAAGCGGGAACGTAGTCGGGTTTTATCTTGACCGAATAGGTGATGACATTGCTCTGATTAACGCCTTCATCCAGAATCTGGAAAACGCTGCCTTTAACAGGAGAATCCGGGTAGGCGTCCAGGATTATAGAGACCGGCTGGCCTTCCTTTACCTTGCCCACATCAGATTCATCAACATTGGCGGCAAGGATAAGCTTATCGGACATAGCGAACAGCACCGTGGCCTGACTGACGGTCTGGCCCTCAACCACATTCTTAAGGATAACAGTCCCGTCCAGCGGAGCTACCACCTTAATAGGTTTATAGGCCTCCTGCCAATACTTGTATTGTTCGTCACCCATAGCGCGCGCCGCATCCAATATGGCCACCCTATCGCTTGAACTCATAAGGGCCAACACCTGACCCTGCTTTATTTTATCGCCCTCTTCCACAAGAATCTTTTCTATACGGCCTCCCGCGGAAGGCTGTATCTCCACTCGGTTCAGCGGCGCCACCGCGCCGGTGGTATCCACGAATTCCGATATGCCTTTTGAAACAACCTCAAAGCTCGCGTATTTCACTTCGGCTTTGGCAGTCGTCTTTTTATAAAAATACCAGCCACCACCCCCGACAGCAAGTATTACGATGATAATTAAAATTTTCTTCATAGCGATCTCCTGGTTCTTAATCCTTTAGTTCTCAAGGCCGACGCCCAGAAGGTTCTCCAGGGCGATCTTTTTAGTATTGGCGTTCTGCAGGAACTGCAGCTGGTTAAGCTGGTTGTCCACCATGCCCTGCTCCACATTCGCGAGATCTATAAAACTGATCTTGCCGGCCATGTATTGTATCTGCGATTCTTTATATCGCTCTTCGTTGGCTTTAACAACATTAACATTGGAAGCCGCGGTATCGCGCGCATTTAAAAAATCGTCGTAAGCGCTTATGATGCCGTTTTCCAGGGAAACTTTCAGGCCCCTCAAAGATTCCTCCGCGCTCTTAAGCGCGACCTTGGCGGCGGAGGTATTATTTGAGTAGGATGTTATGCCGTTAACCAGCAGCGGCAGGTTCAGGTTCAGCCCCATAGACCAGTTTCTCTTGGACGGAAACTCGCTCGGACCGCTCCAACCGATAGACTGACTGGCATTAAGAGTCGGGAACATGTCGTATTTGGTCGAAAGAAGCCTCTGCTTTGTGGACTCCACGCTCTTTTCAAATGAGATGACCTGGGGGATGTTCTCCAAAGCCGCCCGGATGTCTTCGGCCTTAAAATCATACTCAGGCGACTGAAGCTCGGCTTTGGCGATTACCGGGCGGTATTCGCTGGAGCCCATATTGCCGAGCAAATTGCGGCGGGCCATATTAAGCGACCGCTCCGCCTTCTGCGCGTCGGACCTGGCAAGTTCAGCGAGGGCGGAAGCGTACATCATGTTCCCCCGGGATTCCATTCCGCTGTCATACTTAAGCTTGATGAGTGCGGCGTTTTCCTTGCGCATAGCCGTGATCTTAGTCTGAACACGCACCTTCTCCTGAGCGACCAGCAGACCGACGAAAGCCGAATAGAGGGTTTGGCGCAGAGAGGCGGACTCGTCGCGGTAATCCGCCGCAGCCTTTTCATAGCTTATCTTAGAGCTCTTTATGGCAGAAATGGTCTTGAGATCAAAGAGCGGCTCGATGGCGGAGACGGAAAACCCTAAATCCCATTTATTGGAGGGCGAAATATCGGAACCGCCGCTGCGGCTGAGGCTGACGGAATGGGAAATGTTAATTGGCAGGAAAGAGTTATAGCTGGACAGATAAAGGTATCTGGATTGATCTATGGCCAACTTTTTAGCCTTAAGGGCCGGGTTGCCGGCCAGG
Source organism: uncultured Elusimicrobia bacterium (assembly GCA_903867985.1). Taxonomy (GTDB): domain Bacteria; phylum Elusimicrobiota; class Elusimicrobia; order Elusimicrobiales; family UBA9959; genus YA12-FULL-51-18. Next base: position 2,837 of record CAIPTO010000058.1, read on the forward strand.
GCTTCACGGACACAGTCATCCCACGAAAGCTCCAGGGGCGCCTCCTGAGCCGCCAAGGGGATAATCGCTGACATCACGAGTAAAAGGGGCAGGATTATTTTTTTCATCATATGGTTAACGCAAACAGGGTTGGTTTTATTGCATGAAGATTTGCTTAGCAAGCCGGAGAATTACAAGATTGGGAGCAGCTATAAAAAGAGAAACTTATTAAATCCGGCCGTTTCTCCGGCCGCTCAATCCTTTGTTCCTCTCCGCCGAAAGCGCACCCACCGGTTTGCCCTACGGCCAGTAATCTATTTTAACTTTTCCTGACCGGAAAAATTGCGTATCAGTTTGAATCCAGCCAGGATCTCGAGGTCCTCTGCGCGCGTCTCTCCGGCTATGACTGAGGCGAGAGCGGATCCGAGTCCGGGCCCCAGCATGAAACCCTGGCCGCACATGCCTACCGCCAACGCGTAGCCCGGCGCATCCGCCGGAAAGTCAACTATGGGAAAACCGTCAGGCGTCATGGGATACAGACCGCGCCAAGCGCGCCGCACCTTGATATTCGCCAGCGCAGGCATAAGACTTATCATACGCTTAGAAATCTCGGGCAGGAATTCGGATGTAGACCGCCGATCATGTCCCCAGATAGGCGGATTGGGAGTAAGGCAGAATACTATCTGCTCTTCGGAATTCTGATAAAAATAGTAATTTTTTGATCTATCCCCGGGGCGGATATCAACAACCATCGGCTCAAAAAATTTTCGCACCGGCTCGGTTACCCCGGCTTCGTGGCAATCCGGTTTAACAGGCACAGGCACGCCGGCCAGCGCGGAGAGCTCCGCGGCCCCGGCACCCGCCGCGTTAATGGTAACAGAGGCAAGATATTCGCCTCTGGCGGTCCTGACCCCTTTTATCTGGCCTTCTTCCTTTATAAAACCACTTACATCCTCGTTGAACCGGAACTTCGCGCCCAGCTTCACGGCGCGTCGATAAAAAGCGTTTATGGCCAGCAGCGGGGAGGCTGAACCGTCGTCAGGCGCGTACGTACCGCCGCGGAGATCTTTGCCTGCAACCCCCGGCACCAGTTTTTTGACTTCTTCGGCGCTTATCCAGTTTATATTCAGGCCGAACTTCTGCTGAATCTTAAGCATATCCCGGAGCATCATCTCGTCATTTTCGGTGTAGACCGGGAAAAGATAGCCGCCCTTCACCCAGCCTATATCGTCCCCGTATTTTTTATGCCAGGTGGAAAAAATCTCAAGACTGCGCAGACAAGCCTTTATCTTAGAGCCGTCGGAATGGGTAGCCCTGATGCCGCCTATGGCGCATTTATTCTGCCCCTGACCGACCGAAGGCAGCGCGTCTATTACCAATGTCCTGAATTTTTTTTCGGCCAGAAACATCGCAAGCGGAACGCCGATACTGCCGGCGCCGATTATTATTACATCGTATTTTTCAACGGTCATATTAGCTCCCTAGTTGTAAGTAACAGGTCACAAGCCAGAGCTCTTATTAAAACTACTAAATTCGGCAAGACCTTAAATACTTGTGACAGCAAAAGGAGCACACTCCTTTTGCTAAAACCCGCCCCAGGAGGCCTTTTCCTCGGCTTCGGTCCGGCATTTCATGTTACTAAAAACGCCCAGCGGCACTTCCACGAAAAGCGGGCGTCCGGAAAAGCCGGTAACTTCCTTTAAATCCACTCCTTCGCTCCTGAAAATAGAAAGTATAAGGCTCTCGCAGGTTTTTGCCCCGCAGGCGCCCATCCCGGCGCGGGTAACGGCTTTGAGTTGATTCATGTCGCGCACTCCGCTCTTTATAGCGCGGCGTATCTCGCCAAGGCTGACCCTCTCGCACCGGCACACGATCACGGAATCGTCCGCTTCTTTTGTTGCGGCGCCCCGCAGAGCCCTGGTCTCGCCGACGGCCTCCATAGCCGCTTCAGGATCGAAAAGCCGCACGGAAGCGATACGATCTGCTATTTCCGGTTTAGCCTTAACAATAATCATCATCGTGTTTTCGGCCTTAAAATCTTTAACGTCGGCAACCTCGGCGGCGCCCAGGTCGGCGCCTTCCCAATCGGCCATATTCACCATGTCGCCTTTTTTAACGCAGCCGCGCGCTATCTCGAACGGCACGGCCACCAGAGGGCAATTCTTATCCTTGCGATAGTCAACCAGCGTGACAGCGAGACCGGGGCAAATCAGCAGACATTTAAAACAGCCTATGCATTCACCGGAAAACTTCGGCACGGTCATTATGGATTCGCCGGAAAGTTTAATGGATTTCTTGGGACAGACGGTGACGCAGGGATTGCAGGGGATCTCCTGAAGGCAATGCAGCACGGGATAGACCGCGTTATCATGGCTTTTTGCGGACGGCTTGAGAGTCTCTCCGGGCCGCGATTTAAGAACTTCCAGCCGCTCAAACCAAAACTGCGGCACTTCTCCGGCCATGATGCCAAGACTTTTAAGGACCTTATGTGAAACTATCTTGCCGCTGAACATGGCGGCTGAGGCCTCGGCGATCTCCTCGGCGTCTCCGCAGACGAAAGCGTTCATGCCGAATTCCACCGCCTGCCTGTGGAACTCATTAACGGAATTTAGTCCCACGGCGATAAGCAGGGTGTCCGCTTTGAAAGTTTTTTCAGTGCCGGGGACGGCCTTAAACCGGCCGTCGACCTCAGCGATGGTCACAGCCTCCAGCTCTTTCGCCCCTTCCGCGCGCACGATAGTATGACGCGTATATATCGGCACACCCAGGCGTTGCAGTTTATCGGCATGAACCTTGTAGCCGCCACATCGGGGCAGCGCCTCTATTAATCCCACAACCCGGATGTCAGCCTGAAGCGCATGATATGCCGCTATGATGCCGACATTGCCGCCGCCCACGACAAAAAGTCTTTTAGCCGGACGTATCAGGTCGCGGTTGACCAGAGTCTGAAAGGCGCCTGCGCCGTAGACGCCGGGCAGGGTGTTGCCGGGAAAAACGAGAGATTTCTCCCTGGCCCCGGTTGCGCTAATAAGGGCTTTGGGTCTGATAAGAAAATACTTGTCACCATACAACACTCCAACCTTCTTGTCCGAAAAAACCGCAACACAAGTAGCGTTCAGCCAGATCTTGACGGATGGGTATTCCCTTAGCCGCGCCTCCAGTTTGTCGGCTATATCTATCCCGCGCGTGCCCGCGTAGCAGTCCTCCACCGAACCGAAGAATTTATGAGTCTGCAGGATCAGCTTACCGCCAAGTTTATGCTTATCGTCTATAATAAGCGTGCCGACATTGAGCTTCCCTAGCTCCGCCGCCGCAGCAAGGCCGGACGGCCCGCCGCCGATTATCAGCGCGTCCACTTCCAGTTCAGTAACGCGGCCGAACTGTTCGCCGGGCTGGGCCGCGCCTCCGCCTGACGCACAGGCGATTTTAGGCAGCAGGGGCGAGCCCTTAAGCGGTTCCAGCCTCATACCATCTCTGACCTTGGCCACGCAGGCCTTTACAGGCAGACCATCCGCTATCACGGTGCATTGAGCGCATTGACCGTTGGCGCAGAAAATCCCCTGGGGACTGGAATCCTTTTTATGCTCACTGAATATCTTTATACCGTTTGCAAATAAAGCGCTGGAAATCACCTCGTCTTCAAAAGCTTCCAGGCTGCGGCCCTCAAAAGTAAATCTTATTTTCTTTTTATCCGTGACCGGCAGAATGACGTGCTGGGTTATTCTTTCCATTGATATTCCTCGATCTTTCACCTTCTTTCATATATTACAATACTTGAGTAGGTGCCGTAAAAAGCGCCGCGCGTGTCAGATGTCTTCAGAATAAAATAAGGGCGCCCCCGAAGTCCCGGCGGGCGCCCTTATTATTTACACATAAACCGTTATTCGGCTTCTGGCGCTGCCGGCTCTGTTTCAGCCGGGACGGATGTGCCGCGCTCCCCGCGCTTTCCCTTCATCCCTTTGCGCCTTTCTTTCATTTTTGCCTGTCCGGCCGCGCATGAGGCAGAGAGCTCGGATTCATGCCCTTTCAGGCATTTCATCACATCGCCTCTCCCGCGCTCAACATCCTTGCAGAATTTTTCTATATCGCCAGCGCACGGGTTGTTTTTTTTAATGGAGGCCTTCATACCCGCTATCTCAGCTTTGCACTCGCCGGTAAACTCGCTCTCGTGAGTCTCCATGCATTCCCTAAAGCCCGCTTCGCCCGGTTCCATGCCCTTGCAGAATTTTTCCATGTCGCCAGCGCATGGGTTTTTTTTCATCATGGCCTCTTTCTTTTCCGCCATCTTCGCTTTACACGCGGCGGAGAATTCGGCTTCATGAGCTTTCATGCATTCCTTTATCTGCCCTTTTCCCGGACCGACATCTTGGCAAAACTTTTCCATATCGGCCAGGCAAGGATGATCCTTTATAGCTTTTTCTCTGTGTTCCGCGAGTTTAGCTTTGCAAGCCGCTGAGAGGCTGGCGTCATTCTCTTTCAGACATTTTAAAAATCGTCCTTCTCCGGGTTTAATATCTTTGCAGAGTTTGTCCAGATCAGCCCTACAGACATCATGGATCTCTTTCATCCCGTCAATCCCGCCGCCGCGCGCCTCACTGCGCATCCCTCTCTCCCGCCCGCCAGATCCTTCCCGCAACGTGTCCCCTTGGGCGAAAAGAGGCGGCACAGAAACAGCCACAGTGATGAGCGCCGCCGCCGTCAATACCGCTATATTGTTAAGTTTCATATAAATCTCCTTAAAATAGCCGCCACTCAGCATATCCCTCTGTATAACGCCCAGCCAGCGGCTTTTATTGCCACGCCCCGTATTACCCGTAAAGCGGAAGGTTTTAATGTCTTACGAAACTTCAACTTTTATGAGCTCGCCTTCCACAATTACGGGATAGGTTTTGAGACTTCGTGTCTCAAGGTCCGGCGCCAATGGGTCCGCGTATTTGCTGTCCGGAGCTTCAGGGACCGGCCCTCCGAGAGCTTCGCCCGTGGTAATATCGAACCGCGCGCAGTGAAGCGGACAGGTTAGGATATATCCGTTAAGCGCGCCGCGCTCCAGATACGCGGCGGCGTGCCCGCATTTCCGTTCTACGGCGTAGAAGTTGCCGCCGTAATCGCAGATAACGATGTTTAAGCCGTTCACTTTTACGCCCAGCATCCCTCCCGGCGCGATGTCTTTTTTTTCAGCAACTTTAATAAGCATAATTGTCGTAAGCCGCGAAGCGTTCGGAATAAAGGGTTCGCGATGCCGTATATCCCGCTTATCCCGGCTTGCGGAATTTTGAAGGGGGGATCTGTTTCAGCGTTGACGGATCGCTTACATCCTTGTGGATGAACAGGCCGCACCAACAGCGCTTCATGGCGTCAAAATGTTCACGGTGAAAAGGGATGCATGGGCAGACTATCTTCATATTCTCGGCCCGGTCCCGGGTACGCGCCTGGCATGGGCAGTAAGGCATGCCGTATTTTTCTTCAAATGAAACCTCAGCCTCCAGCAGAAAGTCAGCGTCCTCTTCCACAGGAGTAAATTTGTAGCCCAGCTTATCCACTACAGGCTCAAAGAGGAAGCGCAGCGCCTTTTTTCTGGCCGCCAGTGTTGATGCGTTCATTTGCTTTTGCAGTCCAGCAGACGCTCGAATTCATCGGGTTCATAGCCCTGCACGACATTTTCGCCGATGCAGACGTAGGGGAAGGAACCACCACCGCCGTTTTTACGCATCTCGGCCATAATGCGCTCCTGCTCAACCTCGTCCGCCTTATCGTAATCTACGCATTCAAAGGGTATTTTCTTTTCCTCGAAAAAACTTTTGGTCCGTTTGCACCAGAGACATGTGCTTAAAGTGTACATTTTTACTTTTTTCATGATTATCCTTGAATTTTTATATAGATTTGGCCTTCCGCTATCTTCCATTCATAGACCCGCAGCCGGATTTCCGGCGCGTCGGCGAAAATTCCGGTCCTGATATCAAAACGCCAGTCGTGACATGGACATTGCAAGATATAACCATCCAGGGTCCCGCGATACAGCGGGCAGCCCATGTGAGCGCATTGATTCGCCAAAGCGTATAACTCACCGGCGGTCTTCCTTATAAGCAGGACCGGCAGACCTTTTGGGAAAACCGCTGCCATGCTCTGATCTCGCAGCGCGGTTTCTTCCATAACCCTCACCCAGTTATCAATTCCCATAGTCAAAAACTCTCAAAGAATCTTACCTCAAATACCCGGGCAGAATCAACCCGCGCGCGGAAGCTAATCCTCCGGTTCGCAAGGCCGGCCTCTCTAATACCAGCCTGTTAACATTCTAAACCTACCTTAGCAGAGGATTTGTGAGGAAGCGCCCATTCCTAAAATAAATAGACGATGCTTCCCAGATTGTAGCTGCTGGCTGAAGGGCCGTATTTTTTGTACTTATAGCGGTAGGATAGCCCCCAGTGCCGGCTAAAATATATGCCTGTGGTCAGCGTGTATTCGTCCATTCTGTCCACATTCTTAAAACTGCCCAGCCATCCCATCCAGTTTGCCTGCAGAACGATAAACTGCGCGAAAGTGGTATTGATATTAATCCCGCCTAAAGGATAGCTGTCTCTTGCTCCGACATCCTTGGTGATGGCCGCGTTAATTCTCGCCTCACCGGTGGTTTTCTCGCGAGCGTAACCGATGTATGGAAACAGCGACGCGTCCAGCCAGCCCTTTTTATGGTAGAAATACCGTCCGGCGCGCAGGTAGTAAAATAAAACATTTTTATCCATGTCAAAAGAGGTATACGGGGCAATATGCCTCCCGGCGGACATGGCCGTCTTCTGATCTTCCATGCCGGCCCCCGCCACCCACTTGCCGGCGACAGATGGCTTCAGATACAAGTCAAAGCTTAACTGCAGATCGGCGACGCGGCTATAATTTATCCCGGGGATTTGGTAGTAGAAACTATTGATCTGAAATTTTTCAGTGTTCATCCATTGAGCGTAGATGGCGTCCAGCTCGCTGGTATCTTTTATCCGGTAGGTGGCGTTGGAGTTGGTCACGCTGCCGACATAGGGGGCTATTATTATTCTGGTTGCCGCGACTGCGGGGCCGGAAAGTACCGCTGCTATCGTCAAAACCGCAAGCGCTAGTGTTCTCATGGTGGCTTTCTTTTAAATGTTGCCCCGCTAAAAATTACACACCTTCATTCCGCCCGTCAGGCGGGTCGCGCCGGATTTTATTTTGCCCCGGATTTTCGGAAAATAATTTTTCCCTCGAACATAGTGAGTTTGACCTGTGCCCGATGAATTTCATCGGCAGGCAGATCAAAAATATTTTTATCCAGCACGGCCAGGTTTGCCAGCTTCCCGTCTTCCAGCGACCCCGACTCCTTTTCCCTGAAGTCAGCGTAGGCCCCGTTAAAAGTCCAGCAGTCCATCATGGTCCGCAGCGTGACGCTTTGCTCTGGCATATAGGTTTTAGCGGAACGGGGGCCGGTCCCGCGCCGCGTAACGCCGATCTGTATCGAATCCAGCGGGTTAAGGGAAATAAAATCACCTCCGACCGGCCAATCGCTCCCGCATGTTACGACCGCTCCAGCCTCAAGCAGGCTGCGGATTTTAAAGCGGCTGCCGGCGCGTTTTTTCCCAAGATGGCGGACGAGCAGACTGTCGGCAAAAGTATCGAGATAAAACCAGACCGGCTGAAAATTGGCGATAACCCCCAGCTCCCTGAACCGGGGCATCTCCGCTTCGTGAACAAGCTCAAGGTGGGCAATTATATGGCGCGAATCACGCGGCCCGTTTATTTTCGCCGCGCTTTCAAAAGCGTCAAGTGCCATTCGCACCGCCGCGTCCCCTATAGCATGTATGTGAATCTGAAAACCCGCGCTATCCAGCGCTGCCACCGTTTCCTCAAGTCCGGCTTTTGTCCAGGCGGGCTCCCCGCGCACGCCCGGCAGATCGCAATAAGGCTCAAGCAGAAATGCGGTATGGCCTTCCACTACCCCGTCCAGAAAAATCTTTGCCGTCCGGGGGGAAAAATGTTTCCCCGCAAATTTATCACGCAATGTTATGAATTCCAGAACTTGCGCTTTCCCGCTACGAGGTTCACACAGGAACGCCCCTCTTACAAAAGAAGTAAGAAGGCCTTTGGCGTCAAGTTGCGAATAACTCTCCGACACATCCGGGGTAAGGGCCGCGTCATGGATACCGCAAATCCCGTTTGCGGCCAGCAGCTGCATGAATCCGGCTGCTTCATGCGCCACCTCGTCCGGAGGTGGGGACGGCAATGCGTCCAGGGCCAGCTTTATAGCGGACAATTCCCGCAGAGTCCCGGACGGTTCACCCGTATTCGGGTCGCGCTCTATTATTCCTCCAGCGGGCGAAGGCGTGTTTTTATTTATTCCGGCAAGTTCCAGAGCTCTTGAGTTGACCCAAGCGGCGTGGCCGTCAGCCGCGGTAATCATTGCCGGAAGATCCGGAACGGCCGTGTCCAGCAAAGACTTCCCCGGTCCCCGCTGCCCGAACGCGGCGTAATTCCACCCGCTCCCCCGTATACATGACTTATCGCGGTGCGAGTCGGCATAAAGTTTTATGGCTTTAAGGTAGTCTTTTTCACTATCAAGGCCGGCCAGATCGCAGTCCTTGCGGAAAAGACTGCCGAATGAAGAGTGCATATGAGCGTCGTGGAACCCGGGGAGGATAAGCCCGCCTTTAAGGTCCACGACCCGCGTGCCCGGACCGCAAAAAAGTCCGCCTTGTTTTTCATCCGTGATATGAAAAATGCGCTTCCCGATTACAAGAAGCGAACCCTTAATAAGTTTTCCCCGCGAATAAATGTATGCGTTAGCGAGGGAGGTGTCGGCGTACTTTTCTGGCATATGGGCTGGCAATAAAAAAGCAATACGGTGCGGCCCGGTTCTATAGACGCGAGCTTTTACAAATCAGCCCGCCGGGATTTACCTGGCCACAAGGTTGGGATCCAGCTCTTTGATATAGTCGATAAGCTTCCTGCCGGTATCCGTCAGAACCTGGATTTTGGAGTAGTCCATCTCCACATTGTTCAGATACTGGAGAATAAGCGTGTCGCCCATATCCGTTTGCGGGAGTATTCCGGAAAAGAAAAACCCCAGTTTTTCCAGTTCGGGAGTGAGGCTGTAGGTGGCGGGGTCTTCCAGATTCAGGTAAATATATATGGCGCCCAGCTGTTTTAAGCGAAGATCATGGAGAGCGGCGCTGACCTGTTTTATCAGGTCGCCGCCGAATTGCTCCACCCATATTTCCGCGCATTCCTCCGAGGAGTAGATATCGGTCCTAAGACTTGATTTCTCCCGTATCGAGGAAGGCTGTTTTTCATCGGGACAGCGGTAATTATGTTCGGCGCCGATGTTTTTATAAAGCTTCTCCACCATATCCCTGTGCTTCGCCGGGGGGTAGATCGTCATCGGAGGCGGCGGGTTAAGGTATTTAAAGCTGAGAATCACGCTGAGCCGTTGCTTGCTTTCGCCGGAAATACCCCGGAATACCCAGGTGCCGGGGCTGGCCGCGAGGTAAACCCCGCAGTCATTGATGGCGTATTTCACCAGAACTTTCTGCGTGAAGAGATGATTCGTGACGGCATTGGCGTAAACGCCCGTGAGAGGATATTTTTTATCCATTTTGAATAACTGCTCGCAAAGCCGGGTCATACAGCCCTGACCTCTGTATTCCATGTTGACGAAGGCGTAGGTGAGTTCGGCGATCTTTGCTCCGACGTGAGGATAATGAAGGGCGGAGTGACCCATAAACACATTATCTTTTGTCACCGCCACCAGAGAAATAAGCTCTTCGCTCTGGTTCAATTCCGCCAGCCGCTCGGGGAAATATATATTATCGTCGAAAAAAGAATAGCCGTGCGACTTGTAGGCGCACCTTGACACTTCAATCGCTTCTTCCGGGCGCATCCTGCGGACGTCGTAGGGGATTTTCTCCATGATCGGCGCGGGGGCGGACGGCAAGTCTTCAACCTCCATCTTCTGTCCGGGAAAGTATTCCTCAATGTTCTTATGAGGCAGATATTTGACGAGATGGGTTTCCTTGCCTCCTATGCCCAGATTTACAAAAGAAACCATATCCACGGCCTGCTTCATAAGGAACACGCCCATGCCGGCGGCTCTGTTTTCCGCTGATACTTTGGACGGATCGTATTGCGTCAGCAGGCTGGGGTCGAACGGTATACCTTTGTCTTTTATAATAATTTTTATGCCCAGCGGGGTGCGTTCGCAAATTATGTCAAAGGTGCTGTGTTCGCCTTTTTCAAAAGCGTGCTTTATGACATTCGCGACGGCCTCCTCGCTCGCAAGCTCGATCTGGCCGAGTTGCGGCTGGGAGAAACCGAATTTTGAAGCTGTTTCACGGATAAAGTTCAAAGAAATATCCAGATAAGAAAGGCTGTTTGGAATAGTAAGTTTTAGTGAATCAAATCCAGCCATATTGCTCTCCCCTAATATAGAAAAGTAACGGGCGCTTTAATCGCGGGGAATTATATAAAAAGCGCAGGCGCCTGCATTTTCGCAGCGGTTTTCTTTGATAACTTTTTCCCCGGTTTCAATATTACAAATTTTTAGCGGGGAATAGGTGAATAAACAACAAATCCTCTGTTCCGGCGGCGCTGTCGCTGACTATTGCGCAAAATCACGACAATCTGTATCATATTATTGAAACCTCAACAGTCGGGGTGTAAAGAAAACTCTGATTCTTAAAAACCGCACGTTGGCCGCGGGACCGGCGGAAGGAAACTTTCCGGTAATTCAGCCTTTGCTGCAGGATGGAAAATGAAAAAGATATCGACGTTGTTTTTAACGGCAAGCCTCTTTTCACTTTTTAACGCAAATTTCACCTCGGCGCAAGAAGCGGCGCCCGCGGCGTCCGTCTCTTCGGAGCTCGATATAGTGTCCAAATATGTCTGGCGCGGCATGCCGCTGTCCGAAACGGAGGCATACCAGCCCTCGGTCACGCTTGAGAGCCACGGCCTCACGGCCAACGCCTGGCTTAACTACAGCGTGGATAAGCCGCAACAGAATAAATTCAGCGAGCTTGACCTGGCGCTGAACTACGCGGGCAGGCTTAAAGATTTAACCGTTTCCCCCGGATTTCTTCTCTACACATTCCCCGGTTACTCCTCTTACGGCGAAGCGTATGTGAAGCTATGCTATCCTGTCTCCTTTTTTAAAATTATCACAGATCATTATTTCTCAATGATAGCCGGCGATATAGCGGGGGGCTACTACGGAGACGCCGGCCTGGGATATGAAAAGCCGCTGGCCAACTCCGCCGCCTGGACCAGTTCGGCGCTGCTCGGGTGGGGCAACGCCAAGTTTAATTCCTTCACTTATGCGACGCCCGGCCTTAAAAACCAGCTCAGCGTTCTGGTTTTGGACACCGCTATAGCGTTCAAAACCTACGGCAACGGCAGCGTCAGACCGCATCTGGCATACCAAACCACTCTGCCCGGCGCGCTTCGCTCTGGGCTTCAGGCGGCGGGAAAAAAGCCGGACAATGTGATAATCGGGGTAGCTGTGAGCCATAATTTCTGACAAAAGCCGGCTGGCCTGAATCCCTCAACCAGGGCTCTCCCTGCGGGAACTGAACCAATGGATATTTTAAACAAAATACAAGGATCCCTTTACGCGAATTTAATCGCTGGTAAATCCTACCTTTTGATACTTTCCGGCCTTAAAATCACGCTGCTCATAACGCTTGCCGGACTTTTTTTGGGCACGCTTCTGGGCGCCGTTTTTTGCGCGCTGTCCTACTCGAACAGCAGAATATTAAGATTTGTTTCCAAAAGTTATATTGTAATTGTCCGTGGCACTCCGATATTGCTTCTTTTAATGCTGCTGTTTTACGTCGTACTCGCGAAAACCAGGATGGACGCGGTTTATATCGCGGTGATAGCCTTCAGCATGAACAGCGCCGCGCATATAGCCGAGATCATGAAAGCGGCCCTGGAGGCCGTTGATCCGGGCCAAATAATGGCGGCAAGGACGCTGGGCTTTACCAGATTTGGAGCTTTTTATCATGTCACGTTTCCACAAGCCAGCGGGTACGCGAGGCCTGTCTATCAGAACACCGTGATCAATCTCATACAATGGACATCCGTGGTCGGATATATCACTATCGCGGACTTGACAAGAGTTATCAACGCGATAGGCGCAAGAACGGCTGACCCGTTTTTTGTGATATTTATAGCCATACTCATTTATTTGGCGCTCGCCTACGCGACTTATTTAATTTTCACGCTGACAGACCGGAAAAAGAGAGCTCTCAGATGATAAAAGTGAGAAATTTATCAAAGCGTTTTGGCGATTCGGAGGTTTTACGCGACGTAAATATTGATATTAATAAGGGAGAATGCATCGCGATAATAGGCCCTTCCGGCGCGGGCAAGAGCGTCTTTTTGTATTGTCTTAACGCGCTTCAGCCGCACAATGGCGGCAATATACTGATAAACGGAACGGATATTGCCGATAAAAAAACAGATATCAACAAGGTCAGGGAAAAGATGGGGATGGTTTATCAGAATTTTAACCTTTTTTCCCACCTCAACGTTTTAGAAAACATTATCCTGGCTCTGGTTAACGTTAAAAAAATGCCCCGCGCAGCGGCTATAGAAAAAGCCGACAAATTGCTTGAAATGGTAAGCCTTATCGATAAACGAGAGAGTTATCCGGACGAATTATCCGGCGGCCAGAAACAAAGAATAGCCATTGTCCGGGCGATCGCGATGGATCCGGAAATCGTACTTCTCGATGAGCCCACTTCAGCCCTGGATCCCACCATGGTGGGGGAAGTCCTCGCGGTTATACGCGATCTGGCAAAGCAGGGTTTTACAATGATCATAGTCACCCATGAGATGAATTTCGCCAGAGAAATCGCCCACAGAGTATTATTCATGGATGAACAGGGCATTTACGAAAGCGGCACACCGGATGAAATTTTCGCCTCCCCCAAGAAACCCAGGACAATAGCCTTCATAAAGAAACTGAAGACTTTCAACTATAATGTCAAATCCTTTAACTTTGATCTCATCGCGATGTGCGCCCGACTTGAGTTGTTTTGCGACAAATACAATATCGAAAGGAAAACGGTCAACGACACCAATCTGGCCCTTGAAGAAATGATCACATACATCCTTCATCATTGCTACAAGAGACTCCAGACGCCAAATATTGATATCATTGTCGAATACGGCGATATTGATAAAAAGATTGCCATTGAGATCGTTCATAACGGAAAACCCGTTAATCCTTTTGAAAACATCGTATTCATGGCGGACGGAGAAGGAAGCGACACTGAAGATTTGGGAATATTTATGGTAAAGAAAGTGGCTTCGGATATAAATTATAAAAATGAAGACGGGCTCAGCAAGTTCAGGATTAAAATCTAAATGAAGGGTTCGCGTAACATGAATATAAATAACTGGTTATCAATACTGGTAGCAGCCGGCATATTAGCGACCCCCGCCATGGCGCCTTGCGCAGCGCCAGCAGCGAAACAGACAAAGCAGGCGGCGGTTGGCACGAAACCCCCAAAAACAGACTATTCTTTTCTTAACGGAAAGACCGGGACTACTAACGCCTCCGTCTTCAGCGAGGAAAAGTTAACCGCCGCGATAAATCATAAGCTTGGCAGCCGGATCACTAAGTTCATATATACCGACACCATGAACAGCTGCCTGTCCATGCTAAAATCAGACAGGGCTGATTTCATGCTCACAAGCGATGTGTCTGCGGCCTATATTATCCAAAGGAATCCGGAACTTAAATCCGTTATTCTCACCGACAATAACGGCCTTGCCATGATATTAAGGGTTTCCGACATTGCATTACGGGATAAACTCAATTCGGCCATAAAGAAACTTAAAGCCTCCGGCGAGCTGGCAGGGCTATATAAAAAATGGATCAGCGACTTACCTGTCGGCCGGGAACCCATTATGCCAAGAATTGAAAAAACCTCATATCCCGAAACTATTTACGCGGGAGTATCCGGTGATATGCCGCCGCTCGATTATGTCGCGGCCGACGGAAGACCTGCCGGCTATAATGTAGCGCTATTGACCGAGATCTCAAAAATTATAGGCAAGAATATTGAAGTCATATCTATTGATGCTCCGGCGAGATTTGCCGCGCTTCAATCCAAAAAAATTGATGTTTTTTTCTGGCAGCGGGTGCCCGACAAAGCAGAGAAGGATAAATTAAAGAACGATGCAGGGGTGCAGGCGTTTTACAAAAAGATAGCGGTTACTGAACCTTACTGCGTAGTTAAAACGGTGTTTTTACTGAAAAAGTGAAGTTAATAAATTAAAAGGACGAGGTGAATATGAATATTAGCACGAAAAAGGAATCAACCGCGCTGGTCGTAACGGTCAGCGGCCGGATGGACGCCGTTACGGCGCCGGAATTCGAGAAAAGCATCTCAGACTTCATCACGCAGGGAGAAAAAGCTTTCGTGGTGAACCTGAGCGGTCTTGAGTATATCAGCAGCGCGGGACTGCGAAGCATTCTCGCCTGCGCGAAGCGCCTAAAGGAGCAGAGCGGAAAACTCATTTTTTCCGGACTTCAGGGACACGTTAAAGAAGTGTTCTCTATATCCGGCTTCAACGGGATATTCAAGATCTATGAGTCCGACGCGGAAGGATTGAAGGGCGTATAGACATGCCCTCCACCGGACACATAAAAATTCCGGCCGTCCTGGAAAACCTTCAGGCGATAACAGACTGCGTCTCAGGGGCGGCGGCAGCCGCGGGGTTCCTCCCGCGGCGCGTGGGAGACATGGAGCTTGCGCTGGAAGAGGCTGTCACCAATGTTTTTAAATACGCAAGCCCGGGAAATCCGGGAGAAATTGAGATCACCTGCGCGACCGGCGGCGGCAAGTTCAGCATTGAAATCCGGGATTGGGGGAAAGAGTTTGATATCACCAAACTTCCGGACCCCGACCTATCTCAAAACATAAGCGAGCGGCCTATCGGCGGCCTCGGAGCTTACCTTATTAAACGGCTGGCCGATGATGTCAGCTACCGCCGCCTTCCTGGACTAAATATTCTGACTCTGGTTTTTAATCTGGAAATCAAAAAACAATGAAGCGTTTTTGCCTCTTCCCGCTGTGGTGCGTCTGCGCCGGCCTTATGGCGCCGCCGGCGGAAGCTGCGCCGAAAAAATTGTCCTTTATCCCGCTCTGGAGCCCTCAGGCTCAGTTCGCCGGCTATTATGTCGCCCTTGAGAAAGGCTTTTACCGCGACAGGGGGCTGGAGGTGGACATTCTCACCGGCGGCCCCGAAAAGCCAGCCGATTTTTTGCTTGAGAAAGGGAAAGCGGATATCGCCACGCTTTGGCTTTCTGAAGCTATTAAAAAGAGGGCGCAAGGCGTACGGCTCGTTAATATAGCCCAGATCCTGCAGCGCTCGGCCCTGATGCTGGTGGCAAAAAAATCAAGCGGCATCCGCAGGGTGGAAGATCTGGACGGAAAGACCGTGGCGCTCTGGGAGAGCTTCCGGCTGCAACCCCTGGCTCTTTTTAAAAAATACAAGCTTCGCGTAAACATCATCCCGCAGACGCAGTCCGTAAATTTATTTCTGCGGGACGGAGCAGCCGCCGCCTCCGTGATGATCTACAACGAGTATCACACCATCATAAATGCCGGGCTAAACCCCGGCGAGCTCACCACTTTTTTCTTTTACAACTACGGGCTAAATTTTCCGGAAGACGGACTGTACATGCTTGAAAAGAACTTCAACAGGGACCCCGCCGCGGCGGCGTCTTTCGTAAAAGCCACACTTGAGGGCTGGACCTACGCGTTTAAGCACAAAGACGAGGCTGTTGAAATAGTGCTGCGCCGCATGCGGGACGCGCGCATCCCCGCCAACCGTATGCATCAAAAATGGATGCTGGAAAAAATGCAGGGGCTTATTTTCCCGGAGGGCCCGGCGACGCGCGCCGGCCAACTCAAGAGTGCCGATTATGACCGCGTCGCCTCAGAATTGTTAAAGGCGGGGGGCTGGAAAAGCGCGAGCTACGCCTCATTTTACAAGGATTGCGTAACTAAGTGATTAAATTTAAAAAAGGTATAGCTTTTAAGCTCGCCCTGATATTCTCGGGGAGCGTGATCCTGATTTTCCTCATGATCTTCGGCCTGTATTACCGCTTCACAAGGGCGATGATAGAGAAAAACACCGCTGAAAACGCAAAAAATCTGACGCTGGGCACAGTAGCGCGCATTGAAGGGATACTGCGCTCGGTGCAGCAAGTTCCTGAGAATATGGCCGGGGCACTGGAGCGCGGCCCGGTCAGCAAAGAAGAGCTTCTTGACATGGTAAAATCGGCGGTTAAAAAAAACCCCGAGCTCTACGGCTCCGCTATCGCCTTCGCACCCTACGCTTTCGACGGCACATCGTTTTATTACGCGCCTTATTATTTTAGGGACAAAGGATCCCTTTCGTGCGTCTGGCTCGGGAACGCGAATTACCGCTATTTTATGCAGGATTGGTTCCAGATCCCGAAAGAGCTGGGCAAGGCGCAGTGGTCGGAACCCTATTACGACGAAGGCGGCGGCAACGCACTGATGGCCACATATTCCGTCCCCTTCTATAGGATGGTGAAAGGGAAACGGACTTTTTCCGGGGTAATCACCGCCGACATGTCGCTGAAATGGCTGCGGGATATGGTGTCCGCTATCAAAATCCTGGATACAGGCTACGCCTTTCTGCTTTCAAGAAACGGAACTTTTGTCACGCATCCGCGCGAAAAGCTCATAATGAACGAAACTATTTTCGGAGTGGCTGAAGAGCTTGACGACAAAAGCCTGCGCGATATTGGCCGCGACATGATAAGCGGAAAGGCGGGATTCGTGCATTCGCCAAAGATCAACGCTGGGCGGCCCGGACTTTTATACTACTCCCCGGTGACCTCATCGGGCTGGTCTCTCGCGGTCCTGTTTCCGCAGGCTGAGCTGATGGCTGACATAACCCACCTCAACTGGCTGGTTTTAATTCTAAGCGCGGCCGGCATGCTGATTTTATGCATAGTGGTCGTTTACGAGGCACGCTCCATCACCGGCCCCCTTACTGGCATGGCTGACGCGACCGCGGAGATTGCCGCGGGAAATCTGGACTTTAAAATGCCGGAGACGCGCTCCGAGGATGAAGTCGGGATTCTCTCCCGCGCCTTTAGCGCGATGCAGAAGTCGCTAAAAAGTCACATCGCCCGCCTTACGGAGGCGACCGCCGCAAAGGAAAGAATAGAGAGCGAGCTTAACATCGCCCGCGAAATACAGCTCAGCATTCTTCCTAAGATATTCCCGCCGTTCCCGGAAATGCCGGGCCTGGATCTCTTTGCCGTTCTTAAATCGGCGCGGGAAGTGGGCGGCGATCTGTATGATTTTTTTGCGATGGACGACGATCATTTTTGTTTTGTCATAGGCGACGTCAGCGGCAAGGGCGTGCCGGCCTCTCTTTTTATGGCGGTAACAAAAACTCTCTTCAAGGCGACGGCGCTGAAAGATACGCCGCCCGAAGTCGTCCTGGACAAGGTGAACAATGAACTCAGCAAGGGAAACGAAAAATCCATGTTCGTCACCGCATTTTTCGCGATCTTAAATATCAGGACAGGGGTGATAGAATTTTCAAACGGCGGGCACAATCTGCCGGTGGTCATCAGAAAAGACGGGAGCATGGAATATCTGTGGCGGACCGGCGGCATGGTCGTGGGAGCGATGGAAGGAATTAAGTTTGAGCGCGGCGCGCTGACGCTAGCCTCCGGAGACAGATTTTTCCTTTATACCGACGGCGTTACCGAAGCCATGGATGAAAGTAAAGTTCTATTTTCCGAAGAACGCCTGCTCAAGGAACTGAAACTTCTGGAAGGCCTGCCGGTAAAGGAAGTGCTGAACCGGCTTCTAAAGATGCTGGTGGAGTACTCAAAAGGCGACCAATCGGACGACATAACAATGATGCTGCTCGAGTACCAGGGACCAAAACAGTAATATTCCCGCAGGAAACAGTTTCCGCGGCTTTACTGCGCGGTAGTTGCACTCGCGGCCTTTAAAAAACTAAAGAGGTTTATCCATGAAATACGCCTTTCCCATGCTCCTGATTTTTTTTACCGCCTTATTCATCTCCGCTTCGGCATCCCGGGCCGGCGCTGAAAAGCCGTCGCTCGGCGCGGGCACGGCCAGAAACACGCTGAGCCTTGCGGAAATGACAGGCACGGACAAGCGGATACTGGCGCTGGCGAATGCCGCCGCCGCCGACTGCGCAAAGGCTCTTGAAAACGCTGTTAAGTCCGGGCAAAAATCCGAGGAAGACATCTTCAGCACGCTTTACTTTCCGCTGCTGCCCCTTACTTCACCACCGACCTTTTCAACGTTTTATGATGACTACACGGACAAGGTTATAACCCCAATAGTGGACTCCTACCTGGCCAAAGACAGTTCAATACTTTCCGTAGGTTTGGTGGACAGGAACGGGTATATTCCTTCCCATAATTCAAAATATTCGCGTCCCCTGACCGGAAGCCCGGAAGTGGATATAAAGAATAACCGGACAAAACGGATCTTTAACGACATCACAGGCCTGCAGGCCTCCAAAAGCACCCGGAAATTCCTCCTTCAGATCTACCGCAGGGACACGGGGGAAACCGCCGCGGATTTGTCGGTTCCTGTTTTCGTGATGAACCGCCGCTGGGGAGCCTTAAGAATTGTTTACATGAGAGGAGAGTGACATGTTTAAAAAACTTTCGGCAAAAATATCGCTGGCCCTGATAGCGGTAATGTCGCTCCTGATGGCGGCATTCACTATTTACCTTGTCAAAAACCGCACCGCGGAAATGAACCGTCTTATACTGGAAAAGGGGATCTCGGCGGCCACCGTCGGAGCCAGAATTACAGGCTATATACTAGACGGCGTGGTTGACAACGGCGTTTTTTCGTTAAAAGAGGTTTTTGACCGGGAGATGATCCCGATCGAACTTCCGCCCTCTATAATGCAAAAATACCGCAACGCGGGAATTGAGCAGAAAGACTTGTCCGCCGCGCAGAAATACCACTATGCGAGCGGAATGGACTCCTATCTGGAAAACCAGCTTCTGCCGATGGAAGACGAATTTCTAAAAGACCCGCAGTTTGCCTACGCGGTAGTTATCGACATGAACGGCTACCCCCCCTGTTCACAACGCAATCTACAACAGGCCGCTGACCGGAGATTTTCTTTACGACCGCCAGCACAGCCGGGCTAA
>CAIPTO010000059.1 GCA_903867985.1 uncultured Elusimicrobia bacterium
ATGTCGCCATGGACGTAAAAGGCCCCGAACCCCTCTGGCCCGCCACCGCCGGCGTCCCCGGCTACGAAGCCGCCATGCTGGAAAGCATGAAACTGGTAGCCAAATTCCCAATTTACGAATACCGCACCACCGTAGCCCCGGTAGTGCGCGGAGAAGAGAACATCTCCTTCCTGACCGTCCCCGAAATGGCCGCCGCCGCCCAACTAATAATCAGCGCCACCGGCACCAGCGCCCACAAATACTACGTCCAGAAATTCATCCCCCGCAAAGACGGCCTGCTGGACAAACGCCTGGAAGCATTCCCCGAAACCCCGCCCCAGCTTTTGCAGGACATCCACAAAGAAGTCTTAAAGCACCTGCCAAATACGCAGGTGAGAGGTATAATGGTTGGGTAAAACTGGACCACTTTCTAGGCCAACCTAAGGTGTAAAAAAGTAAGTAAAATTACACCAGTAGGAGGCCATTATGATGCGAAAGAAGTTTGAGGCAGGATTTAAAGCGAAGGTAGCGCTGGAAGCGATAAAAGGCGAGAAGACGCTGGCTGAGCTCAGCTCCCTGTACGGGGTTCATGCCAACATGATAACCCGCTGGAAGCAGGAAGCGCTGGAGAAGCTTCCGGGCCTCTTCGACAAGAAGGCCGCACGGCGGGAAGAGACCGAAACCGAAGAAAAAGTTGAAAAGCTTTATAAAGCTGTCGGCGAGCTGAAGATGGAAAACGACTGGCTTAAAAAAAAATTAGAAATACTGAAGTTGTAGCCAGGAAAGAGCTCTTTGACAAGGCTGACAGCCCGTTCAGCCGGCGGCGGCAGGCCGAACTGCTGGGATTAAGCTGGTCCACGCTGCATTATAAGCCGGTAGGCGTAAATCCTCGCGACCTGGCTATGATGAACCTGATAGACCTGCAATATACTGATACGCCGTTTTACGGCGCGCGGCGGATGGCGAAGGCGCTTCAGGACAAGAAATATCAGGTCGGCCGGGAGCATGTCGGGACTTTGATGTTCAAGATGGGCCTGGAAGCGGTTTTTCCGAAGCCAAACACTTCCAAGCCGCACCCGGAGAATAAGATCTATCCGTACCTGCTTAGAGGCGTGGACATAACGCGGATAAATCAGGTCTGGAGCACGGACATAACGTATATAAAGCTGGCGCAGGGGTTCGCGTATCTGACAGCGGTGATAGACTGGAACACCCGGTATGTTTTGAGCTGGCGCCTTTCTAATACGATAGACAGCGGATTCTGCATTGAGGCGCTGGAAGAGGCGTTGGCTTGGCACGGGAGCCCGGAAGTCTTCAACAGCGATCAAGGCGCGCAGTTCACAAGCGGGAAGTTTATTAAAGTGCTGTCGGACAGAGGTATTTCAATCAGCATGGATGGCCGCGGCCGGGCCTTAGACAATATTTTCGTGGAACGCCTTTGGCGGTCGGTTAAGTATGAGGACGTGTTTTTGAAGGGCTACCAGAATATTCCAGAGGCCAGGGCGGGGCTGGAAAAGTACTTCGAGTTTTATAACAACGCCCGGTATCATCAGTCACTTGGCTATAAAACGCCGGCACAAGTATATTTTGGAGAAGGCGGAGAAACAAGGGTGTGGGCGGCGGCGATCGGAGCAACAGAAAATTTCACCTTAGCAAGTGCCTAAGACTGGTCTAGACAAACCCGGCCACTATAGTAGTTCCAGCCGGCGCGCAGCGTAAGCTTGTCGGTGGTCTTGTTCTGCACGCCAAGGGCGTAGACGGTCTGGCTCTGCCAACCGAAGTCCTTATAGCCGGCGGCATTGGCCCAGTCAATGTACTTTATGTCGGCCGAAAACAGCCATTTCTCTATGCCCTTGTAGGAAGCGCCCACTCCGTACTGCGCCGGGTTCTCCAGCTTGAGATCATCATACCCGTTGAAGGCCGCGCCCGCGCCGGTCCCGTCGAAGTCGTAGATGCGCTTGTGGTCCACGTTCTGCGCGGTCACATAGGTAAGGCCGAAGTTCCATTTCCGGAACTCATAGCCGGCGCCGAGCCGGAGGCCGATGGCGTAGTTATGCGAAAGGCCCGCGCCGAAG
>CAIPTO010000060.1 GCA_903867985.1 uncultured Elusimicrobia bacterium
CTTGCCCGGGCTTATGACAGGTTTCCGGAACTCAAGGATTACAACTTCGTTATAGCCGTCCCGCTCTTTAGGGACAAGGAACATGAACGCGGCTTTAACCAGTCGGAACTGCTGGCCGAAGTTCTGGCGCGGGAGAAGAATCTGTTTATGCTTGAGGGCGCGGTGGAAAGGGTGAAGAATACACCGTCGCAGACCGGATTGTCAAAAGAAGAGCGGCTAAAAAACATGCAAGAAGCTTTTATGGTAGCCAAACCCGAACTGATCAAGGGCCGGCGCATACTCATAGTGGACGATGTAGCCACAACATTGGCCACTACAGACGAACTTGCCCGCGCTCTTGCAAATTCCGAAGCCGCCGGCACCGCGGTGTTTACGCTGGCAAGAGAGCCATAAAAAGCAGGGTGGTTAGAATTCAATATCGAAGATATTGGAGGCGTAGGGGGCCATTTCACGGATGCGAAGACCTTCAGCGAGGTCCTCTGCCTTGAAAGTAAAGAACCGATCCGAAAGTTCTTCAAATAAAGCGGTGCTGTCTCCGGTGCTTTTTATAGAGATGTTGATCGTGCCGCAGGACGGCGTATTTGAATAGTTGACCACCACGATCTTTATGGTACGGCGCTGAGCCCAGCTCCAGGCCATGATATTTTTGTTGGAATGGTCCTGCGGGCCGCACTGGCGCACTTCCAGCAGGTTCCATTCTCCCCCGTGGAAAGCGGGATGATCCACTATCTTTAAAAGCTTCTCATAAAACTTGCACACAGCCATGTCGGGCGAATGCTCCCATATCTCTTTGAGCTGCAACGGCACCTTGTGGCGCAATCCTTCCAACTGCGAATCATTGTAGAACCTGAGCCCTTTTATGGTGGAAATTATTACGGCGGCAGCGAAAGCCTTGTCCCGCCCGAAAGCTTCTATGGACGGAATTTCATCATGGTTGTCTATAAAACGCACTGAACGCTTCTGGTAGAGTTTTTCCGCACGAAGATGGCCTTTGACCTCTTCGGCGCCCATAAAGCGCAGGCGGTCGTATGTTACCTTATCGTAGGTATAATCGAACCCCATCAGCTGAACCTGCCACTCAAGCCCCCAATAAACTTCGGCCAGGAATATAAATTGGGGATACTTATCCTGAACGGTCCGGATCGCGTGCTTCCAGAATTCCTCATGCGGCTTTTTGAAACCTTTCTTATTCAGCAGCCAGCCCCAGGTGCTCTCATGAGTATCGTTAAGAGTAAGCATCACCATGTCGCAACGCACGCCGTCACAGACTTCGGCAAGTTCCATCAGGAGCTCAAGCCTCTTCTCGCGAGTATAGGGGTTGAAATAGTTGAACTGCGCCGAATCGGTCCAGGCCGGAAAATTGGGGTCGCGGCCATAAGCCACGTAAGTTTTCTTCCCGTTTATGTCCGTCTCAAAGAACCAGTCTGGATGGGCCTTAAAGTCCTCTTCGGAACCAGTTATAAAACACTCCGGGCATTTATGCAGAAACGGATTATCCCTGGCGGTGTGGTTGGAAACAAAATCCAGCAGGAGTTTCATCCCCAGGGAATTGAGTTTTTCTTTGAGAGCCTTAAGCTCCCATTCAAAACCGAGTTCCGGGTTGAGTTTATAGCTATGGATGGCGTACGGTGATGAACCTATGTCTTTACTGCCAAGCTCCGGAGAAATCTTTTTTATTTCCGCCAGAAGCCCCGAATCGGAGCGCGCTATAGCGGCGGCTTCCGGACTGGAATTCCAGACGCCCATCATCCACACTATATCAAACCCCAGGTGCTTTAGTTCCTGCCACTCGTCCTCCGGGATGGAGGAAAGCGTCATCTCCGCGAGGGAATACTTTTTCCTCAGCGTCTTTAGCCACAACCTGGCATTAATCTCTATGAGATGCGGATTTGAACGCAGCACTATAACCTCTCCCGGGCCGGCTGACAGCCCTGGGCTAAAATATGAACGGAATACGGGAAACACCCCCCACCACCACTCTTATTGTAGCAAATTATTTAATATCGATTATCCGGTAGTCCCCGGGAGCAAGCCAGGAGTTAATACCGTACGCGGGGAAACTGACAGCGGTACCGTCCATAGCCACATTGGCGAAGACGGCTTTTTTAAGACCGGGGTTGCTCTTTGACGTAAGAGTATAACCCGCCCATTTTTCCCCATTCGACGGCCAGAGCGGCGCTATATCGTAATCGCCCATCTCGGCCCGCACTTTCTTAGTCTCCGCCAGGATCTCCTGATAGGTTTGCCTGACCCAAGGACTGCCGGCGTTCCAGTCTATCTGGGCAGGCACGCTGAAAGGCAGTGGTTTAGGTTCGCCGCCGGGAATGGCGGCGTCGTAGCCTATCTCGGCGCTGGAGTACATAAGCACCGCTCCGGGATAAAGCATAGTAAGAATGAGAGCGGCCGGCAGGCGGCGGCCGTAGACCTTCTCAGGAGCTGCCTCGTCGTGGTTGCCAATAAAAACCACCGAGCCGGCTCCGCCTTTCTGCCAGGCCAGATAGGCGACCCGATTTACGGTACTCTGGATCTCTCCGTAATTCCCGGATTCGGTCGCGTTATACCAGCCGGTCTGACCTTCCGGGCGGGCAGATTCATATTTGCTATAGATGGAATCGAAACCGCAGGCCGAAAGGTCTTCCTGATATGCGTAGGCCTCAGCCATAAAAGCAACCGAGGGTTTGGCCGCCTTAACCGTCCATATCAGCTGGCGGTAAAACTCATCGGCCGGCATAGTCTTGCGCCAGGTGCGCGAGAAAACATTATTCAGAGCCAGATAAGCCATGTCCACGCGGAACCCATCCACGTCAAATTTTGTCACCCACCCCTTGATCAATTCGGTCATGCGGGCCCGGAGAGCGCGGTTGGAGTAATTTATCTGCGCGGTGTCTATCCAGGTAGATACCCCGCCTCCGTATTCAAAACCGCCGTTGCTCACGCAATACTTCGCGCCGTTCTGGTAGTGCTCAAAAAAACCATCGCGGGGACAGGGGCCGTCGTAACGGAAACTGATAAAATAATCAGGATTCTCATTTAGAAGTTTGGAATCCAGCGAAGTATGGTTGACCACGAAATCAACTATCACCCTCAAACCGGACGCGTGAGCCTTCTTCACGAATTCCTTAAAATCCGCTTCGGTTCCGAGGTCCGGGTTAACTGTCCCATGGTCGCTGATGGAATAAGGCGATCCGCCTCCGGTTCCGGTCTGCCCCAGAACGCCTATAGGAAGTATGCCCATAGGCCAAATAGTGTCAAAACCCATGCGCTTTATGACGTCGAAATCCGAACTCCTGAAATCCCTGAAGAAAAGGGTTTTAGCCGGGTCTGAGGGAGACTTGAAACCCTGCGCTTCGCGTCTGCCGGCAAGGTTATAAGCCCTGGGGAACAGCTCATAGATGCGGGCTTTCTTTGACCAGTCAGCCTGGTCGTATTTCGCCATATTGCTCTGCAGGCCGGACACGTAGTATTCCAGCATCTGATTCAGGCGGGCGTTTTTCTGCGAAGCGGTAAGATCAGAGTTCTTCAGTTCGGTGAGCGAGTCGCGTAATTCCTGGGTCCAGGGAACCGGAGCCAGCATTGTATCAAGGTAGGTAAAATAATCATTAAGCTGCCCGATGAACTGCCCTTCCCCGTATTTTCCCTCCAACTCCTTCTTGGTCCAGAGGAAGCCTTCCAGTCCGACGCTCTGCGCCTGCGCTGTCCAGCCCTCTCCGGCGTTCCTGAACATGAACTGCCTGACAGTGGGCACGCTGCCGTCCCAATGGCCGGACGAGAGGACTTCCTTCGTCTGTTGAAGAAATTCAAAGGAGGCTGAAGCCTTGCCATCCTCCGACGGCTCAAAGCCCAGAGGCGCGGCCGGCATATTACCGTCGAACAACCGGCCGGCCTGCTGACGCTCATCTTCAATGCCCGCACGGACCTGCGGCAGGGCCAGTAATTGTAAAAGGAATAAGGCCGCTAAGAGCCTGATAGTCAAACGATAGCAAAATCGCATATTCAATTTATAACAGAAATGCAGAATAGATTCAAGAGCAAAAGACCCAGACCACCTTTGCCAAAAGGCCTATGCGGCCAAACACCTTAGCAATTCAGCAATTTAGAGGAAAAGCAGTTTAGATGTAAAGTTATTCAGTCAAATTGCTGCATTGCTATGCGTCTAAGTTGCCAGATTGCTTTGCATCCAGATTGCTGCGCCCGGATACCAGCCATCTCTGGGCCAGTTTATACGAAATGAAAGAGAATATTAATATGAGCAGTATGCCAATAATAATTACTCGCTTAGCCCAGAAAGCTGCTGTGTAGTTCAGCGGCCTGGTGGCGTCCACAACCTCAAACACCCACCAGCGGGTCCCGCTTATATTCGCGACGGACACCAGATAAGGCCGGCCTTTGAGCGAAACTTCGTTTTTAAAGTCATCCAGACCTTCAGTAATCGCGGCGCCCACCGCGCGCAAAACTTCATCTGGCGCCTTTATACCTGGACTGATTATAGAATGCCCCAGAGAATCGCTTATCAACTGACCGCCGGCGTCTACAAAACCCATATTGCCAGGAGAATTGCGCCCCATAACACGGACGATCTCCCCGATATAGGCCAGGCTCATGCGGGCCAGAAGGAACCCCTTCGCTTTATCACCCCGCCCATTAGTAAGCGGCGCCACAAGAACGAGGACCGGCGGGGTATATTCACCATACTCAACCGCGCCATACAACGAGCGTTCGGAAACAGCGGTTTTGAAGAGCTCGGACTTTGAATAATCTTTAAGATCTTTGGAAACCGCCGACCCGGTTTTAAGAACTTCTTTCCCGGAAACGTCCAGAACAGAAAACTCCGAGTATATGCTGGGATTTTCTTTTATCCTGCTTTCCAGCTTTTTTTTCCTGACTTCCATGGATGCGTTGATAAAACCTTCAGCCGAAGAGAATTTGGAGACATCGTAATTAAGTTTGAGGAGATCGGCGGCAATATTAGCCACTATCCTGGTCCTTAACTCCATGTACGCAAGCGCATCCTTTTTTTCAAGTTCCTTGTTGCCGATTATAAAATGACGGGACAGTATAAGGAACGGCAGCAGGAACATAAACGCCACCGCCGCCAGGAACTTGTATTTATTATTGTTCATAGTTTCACCTTATATCTTAAATAGTAGTGGTTCCCGCCTTCCAAATTATATTAAATGTAGTAGCGGAATTTACACACGCCGGAAGGATATACCGTCCGCTTAACGCGCCTGACCCCAATAAGCCTATGCATAAAGAAATAACGCTTGAATTTAAAAAGATAGTCGGCGAAGGGAAGGCCCTGGGCCGCCACGAGGGCAAAGTTGTCTTCGCCTATGGGATCCTTCCCGGTGAAACCGCCCGCGTGCGAGTCACTATGGAAAAGCGCAACTTTATGGAGGCCGAACTTCTGGAAGTGCTCACCCCGTCCCCCAGGAGGATAGAACCGAAAGAGGACCATTATATCAGCTGCTCGCCCTGGCAGATCATGGATTACCCCTTGCAGGCCGAGACAAAAAAAGGCCTGGTTGAAGACCTGCTTTACCAGACGACTAAGGAAACCATACGACTGGATAAATTTTATGAAGCCAGGACGCTCTTCGGCTACCGCACGAAGATAGAGTACAGTTTCACCAGCGACAACGGGAAACTGGCCTTCGCGTTCCATAAGCGCGGCAACTACCGCGATATGTACGTGATGCCAAAAGGCTGCGCGCTCATGAGCGACAAGACCAACGCCCTCGCCCTTGAGATACTGGCGAAACTTAACGAGGCCGGCCTGACCCCGGCCGACCTGAAAACGCTCATCTTCCGCGAGGCCAAGAATACCGGCGAACGGATAGCGGTCCTGTTCCTGAAAAGAAAAGACATCGTCCTGCCGGAATTCAGGCTGGAAGGATTGAACGGCTTTATAGCCGCGTATTCCAACCCACTGAGCCCCATGAGCTCCGCCGATGAGATCATCAGCGCCTGGGGAAACGATTTCGTCACCGAAAAAGTCTGCAACACCATCTTATCCTACGGCTTTGACTGTTTTTTTCAGAACAACATGGAGCTTTTTGAAGAAGCCCTTAATGAGATACGGGGCGCGGCGTTCAAGTGCGGAAAGATCATAGACCTGTATTCCGGCGTTGGCTCCATAGGCCTGGCGCTCAGGGATCTGGCGGACAAGATTTACGCCGTGGAATGCGTCCCCAACGCGGTTAAATACGCCGCGCTTAACGCGACGCAGAATAACGCCGGTAATTTTGAGATACTCTGCTCGATGATGGAAAAAGCCGACGCCGCCCTGCTTGCCGGAGCAGATATACTCGTACTGGACCCGCCGAGGGCGGGACTGCACCAGAGAGTGGTAAAAAATATAATGGAGTTACTGCCCAAAAGGATAATCTATTTGTCCTGCAACCCGATAACCCAGGGCCGCGACGCGGCCTTCTTCCTTGAGAAATACAA
The DNA here is from genome assembly GCA_903867985.1 of uncultured Elusimicrobia bacterium. GTDB lineage: Bacteria > Elusimicrobiota > Elusimicrobia > Elusimicrobiales > UBA9959 > YA12-FULL-51-18. The sequence continues at coordinate 6,451 of CAIPTO010000060.1, forward strand.
ACTGGTCCGCTCAGCGGCCTTCGACTTCTACCCCAACACCCCCCACGTGGAAACCCTGCTGGTCTTTGAAAAGGACTAATAAGATAATCCGTAAGTATAAAGTAACACCGGCCAGTCGGCTTTGGGTTTAGCGCCGCAGGATAGCAAAGCGGGGTCCTGCCGACGGATAGCCTTTTTGCGGTCCATCGGCGGCCTGCTGGGTCAAAAAGGCTACCCATCGTCACCCCGCGTAAAACTTTACGCGGGTTATGTTCGCGCGGCTTTATGACCCGGTGTTCCTTTAAACCACCAGTCCATGTTTCGTTATGTTGTAGGAAAGAAGCGCTAAGGACTTAATCTGTAGGAAGTTAATATGTGTAAGTGTAATGGGGGGTGGCGAGGGTGGCGTTGGAGGGGTGCCGGGGCCAGGCCTTTTCGAACCCGCAGGTTTCCGAGGGAACGCGAAAAGGCCTGACCCCGGCAGGACCCCGAACTGGCAGCCAACTGCTATACCGACTGGGCATCTTATGGATACCGTTGAATTGTGTCGCTTCGCTCCACCTGCGGTGCGATGCCCAACGCCTATCCGGCACGGAGTTATTTGGGTTTGTTCGGCAGGGCTTCTACTATTTTGGCGGAAAAGACGGACGCTTCGTATGCCAGCGGCTTATTTTTAATCCGCTCCGCCAGGCCTTTAGCCAGCTGGGCGAACATCCCCCCCAGAAAACTTTTGGACATCTCAGCCTTAATCACCGCCGCGTCCATGCTCCAGATATAATTCCCGGATCTGAGGTCCCACAGCATTACCCTGCCTTTTATCATGCGGCGGTTATAGACGCCGGCCATGACTTCCCCGAATTCATTTATGTCGCCATAAAAAAGCCTTTCCACTCCCAGCCATTTGCAGATTTCAGCCTGATCGGCCGCGCCGAGCTGCCCACCCTGTGTAAAGCCATGAGAGAACAGCAGCTTATCGGTCTCGTCAAGCGGCTGGATCCGGTAGCCGGCGTCACTCAGCGCCTCGCGTATCAGGGTCCGGAGCATGGGCGGTCCGTCGATACTGGTAGTCTGATCGGTGAAGGGCAGGATGGCCACGGAGCCCGCGAACCAGTTATCCCCCTCTGACCTGACAGTTGATCCGGTAGACAGCATTATATCCAGATCGCCCAGGATCTCGTCCCATTTAGCCGGTTTGGATTCCTTATCCCCTGCAGCATCCTCGCGGGCGCTCAGGTAATAGTTTTTGGCCGCGGAATAGTCCCCGCGCACTTCAGCGGCGACTGCCAGGTCAGTCATATCCCGCCAATCCTTATGTTCCTTCACGCGAGAGGACCAGATATTTTCAGCCGCGGGCCATTTCCCTCGTCGGGCCAGATCCGCCGCCCTGGCGGATTCGGAATCGTCCTTTTTACTGAATAGAGGCCGCGCGCGTAGCACAGAACGGCCGATATATCTATCGGATAATCTGGCCGTGGCCGCACCAAACAACTTAGCCTCGTTCTCGGCGTACCAGTCTGCAGCGCTTTTCCCGTTATCCAGCCTTTCTTCGCTATAGGAAAAAGTGTCCGACATCTTATCCAGAACCTTCCAATCATCGCCGGCGCGCAGCCTGATATCCGCGCTGATGGAAGCGGAATATACCCAGACTACGGTTTTTACTGTCCTCCTCACTTTATTTTCGTCGTAATATGCGCTTGAACGGCTTTCCTTCTTGACTGAAACTTCCGGCGCAGAGATATCAATTTCGAGAACCCCGGAAGGATTAAAATAACGTATGTACGGGTCACTCTCCTCTTGGGTGCGGAAAACCCTGTGAGCCAGCACTTTTATGCCCGGCTTTGAGAACGCGAGCGCCGTCCTTCTTATAAATTCATAAGTATCAAGTTCCGCGCGACGGCTGCTCATCAGGCCGCCGATTATGTCCCCCATGGCGCTTTCCTCAGGCTCGGGCGGGGCTTTGACAGCGATATAAAGAGAGGATAATGCTTTTCTTGTCTCAATAATATTGTTATTTTCCGGAAGGAAATACGGGATTCGCACGGAATAGTAATTACCGCAGCCGCAAAAAATCAGCAGAGGCAGGAGAGCGGCCGACATCTTTAATTTTTTAAACATATTTTTATATTCCATGTTTTCTCACAGCCTGTTTCAATTCTATTTTACATAAAAAACCGGCGGTCCTTTAATGGGCCGCCGGTTCAATACTAATACTTACTAAGGAAGGCTATTTGCCTTTCTTTACAGCCGGCTTCGCGGGCACAACCGGCGCGGGGGTCGGGGCAGCGACAACAGCGGGGGCCGCAACAGGGGCCGCTTCGGTCGCAGCGCCGGTCACCTGCTCGGTGGCGGGCTGTACAGTCGTGGCGGCTTCCTGTTTCTTACAGGCGACCGCGAGCATAAGCGCTACTAAAGGCAGCGCAAACAATACTTTCTTCATTTTATGTGTTCTCCTTGGTGTGATTAACTAAATCCGTTTATGCGATCAGCGTATACACATAGGTTATAATATTTTACGGTGGCACTTCAAATCTTAGTAAGCAGCCAGAGATACTCAATATTGCCTTTGGCGCCTTTTATGGGCGATTCAATAAGTCCGGATTCTTCAACATTTTTTAAATTTTCTTTTACAAAAACCCTGAGCGATTCCACAGCCTTCAAGCGGGTCTCATCAGATCTGACTATGCCTTTCTTGAGATCCTGCGGTTGGAGCTCAAACTGCGGCTTAATCAGGGCGATAACGCGCGCGGCCGGAGCGACAGAGTTGAAAACAGGGCCCAGGATGAGTTTCAGGGATATAAAGGAAACATCTATGGCGGCCAGGATGGGCGGTTCCGGAAACATCTCCGGTTTTAAGAATCGGGCGTTGGTCTGCGGCATGAATACCACTTTTGGGTGGTTCCTGACTTTTTCATGGATCTGGCCCTCTCCGACGTCAACGGCATAAACTTTTTCAGCGCCTTCCTGCAGAAAGCAGTCAGTAAAACCGCCGGTGGCCGTACCGATATCCAGACAGATGCGGCCTTTCACGTCTATCTTAAAACTATCAATAGCTCCCTTAAGTTTAAGTCCGCCTCTGGAAACATAAGGACAATCGGATTTGACAACTTCTATGATGTCGGTCTCCTTTACCGTCTTGCCGGCTTTGTCGGCCGGAGCGCCGTTAACTCTGACCATCCCGGCCATTATACAGGCCTGCGCTTTTACGCGGGATTCAAATAATTGCCGCTCAACACAGGCGATGTCCAGACGTGTCTTCATGATTTGAATAATATCGTATGCCGATGAGGCCGTGAGCGATCATTTCAAGCGGTCTTCGTTCTCTTCCTCGTCTTCAAACTTGCTAAGTTTTAATTTGCCTTCGGCGTCTTTCTTTAAAACTTCTATTTTACGCCTTATTTCTTCCAGCTTTTCTGAAAGTTCTTTTGAGATCACGACTCCTTCCTCAAAAAGGGACAGCGATTCTTCTATAGGCGTGCTTTCATCTTCAAGTTTGCCTACGATCTCTTCAAGTTTGCCTAGTTTTTCTTCAAAACCGGCGGTTTTTTCTTTTTTTACCATAAAGTCTCCTGTTTCACATCGTCAATCGTAAGTCGTAAATCGGGAAGCGTAAATAGTCAATCTCAAATCTTCAATCTTAAATCTTCAATTCTCTCCCTGATACTCTTTCCGCTTCCCGCTTCCCGACTTTCTGTCGCGCTTATTACGTCCGCCAATGCCCTGCCCTCGGCGAACTGCAGCGAAAGCCGGTCTCCAACGCTCAGGTCGGCCGCTTTTTTAACGGCCTTGCCGTCGGCTTTTTTAATTATCGCGTAACCCTTTTTGAGAGGAAAAAGCGGACTCAGGGCCTTAAGTTTTTCCCTGGCCAGATTAAGTTTTTCTTCGCAGCGGCGCATCTTGTCGGTGGAGCCGTCAAATAGTCCTTCAGCAGCCCTGTCCAGACGCTGCACCGGCCTTTCGAGCAGATACAGCGGGTTTACAAGCGCCCGGGTTGACGCAAGGCGCCTGAACTTGCCTGAGAGGTTTTCATAGTAAATGCGCAGCGACTGCAGCAGGCGCCTTTCAAGCCCGGCGATGCTCGCGGCCAGTTCCACCTTGCTTTTAACCACCAGCTCAGCCGCGGCCGAAGGGGTGGGCGCGCGCAAATCTGCGACAAAGTCGGCTATGGTAAAATCGGTTTCGTGCCCCACGCAGGAGATAACGGGTATTTTTGAACCGGCGATGGCTCTGGCAACTATTTCCTCGTTAAACGCCCAAAGGTCTTCCATTGATCCACCGCCGCGCCCCACCAGCATCACGTCTATGTCCGATATTTCATTCAGATCTTTTATGGCCTGGGCTATCTCTTCTTTAGAGCCCGCGCCCTGCACCTTTACCGGCGCTATTATTATGTGCAGATTAGCGTAGCGGCGCTTAAGTATGGAAAGTATATCCCTTATGGCGGCCCCAGTGGGAGAAGTGACAACGCCTATTTTCTGCGGCAGGGCGGGGATAGGGCGCTTTCTGGCGGCGTCGAACAACCCCTCACCCTGCAACTTTTTCTTTAACTGCTCAAAGGCAAGCTGCAACGGCCCCTGGCCCGCGGGCTGTATCTCGCGCGCCATAAGCTGGTA
>CAIPTO010000061.1 GCA_903867985.1 uncultured Elusimicrobia bacterium
ATCCGTCAATAAAAGTTATAATCAGCAGCGGGTATCTGGACGATAAATCAAGCGTGGAAGAAGCGGAAAAAGAAGGCTATGTCTTTCTGCCTAAACCCTATGAGATACGGGAAATGTTCGCAAAAGTTTCATCCCTTATAAACGGAAAGGGCGGGCAGGAAAAACAGTCAGGCGAAAAAAGGTAGCGCACCCCGCAATATTGCCTGCTACCGAAACAAACTACCTTCGGCCTTCAGGCCGAAGTATTCATGTCCTTTGAACCCGAAAAGATAAGGAAAATGCGGGAACTTGCCCCAGAAGTTATAGTTGCAATGTTTCCTTCCTGTTGCCATATGCCAGTCATATGAGTAAAATCATTGACAATACCCTGTATCTTTGTTAGAAATTATTGAAACGAATGGCATATTCCAAGAAAAATGACGTAAAACACCGGTTTCTGCTCGAAAACCTTACCAGGAGGCTAAAACGAAGAAAATACTAATGGCGCTGGCGGTTTCAATGCTAGCCTGCGCTAATCCGGAATTGCTCGCGCAGAGCTATAATTATGTCGCGCAATGGGGCAGTTTCGGCATCGGCAACGGCTGTTTCAATATTCCTGCCGGAATAGCAATAGACGCCTCCGGCTATGTTTATGTCTCCGACTCCGGAAACCACAGAATACAAAAATTCACAAAGAACGGCGCTTTTATTTCAACCTGGGGCGCGCCGGGAAGCGGAGCAGGAGAGTTCAATAATCCCTCGGGCGTAGCTGTTAACGGCGCCGGCAATATCTATGTCGCCGATTTTGGAAATGACCGTATCCAGAAATTCGACTCCCTGGGGAACTATATTCTCGCGTGGGGCGGCACAGGCAGCGCGCCGGGGCAGTTTAGCCAGCCTGAGGGACTCTGCTGCGATACTTCCGGCAATGTCTATGTGGCCGAATACTCCAACCATCGCGTTCAGAAATTTGACTCCAACGGAACCTATATCACCTCCTGGGGGACTTTCGGCACCCTGCCCGGACAGTTTTACCGTCCTGTGGGCGTGTCCGCGGACAACTCAGGTAATATTTATGTCGCCGATTCCGGCAATGACCGCGTCCAAAAATTTGATTCCAACGGAAACTATCTTGCCGGCTGGGGCAGCCACGGCCCGGGTAACGGACAGTTCAATGAGCCGGACTACACGGCAGTGGACGCTTCCGGCAATCTTTATGTGACTGATTCTAATAACGACCGTATCCAGAAATTCGCGCCCGACGGAACTTATCTGAAGCAGTGGGGAAGCTACGGCACGGGCAACGGCCAGTACCAGTATCTGAGAGGGATTGCGCTGGATGCCCCCGGCAATGTGTATGTTGTGGATTTCTCCGGCGCCAGAGTCCAGGTTTCAAATTCCTTCCCGGTCATTACCGGCCCGACCCTTGCGACAGTGATCCAGGACGGAAATTTCAACTATCAAATCACAGCGACAAATGGCCAGACTATCTACGGCGCCACAAACCTTCCGCCGGGACTTACGGTAAACACCGGCACCGGATTAATTACCGGAATGCCTTCCGGTTCCGGTACAACCGACGCGACTATCAGCGCCACAAACTCGGACGGAACCAGCACCATGGCGCTGACCATCGCTGTGTATCCCGCAAAGCCGAAATTGACAACCTTCTCCCCCGTGACAGGCATGAATTTCTTCCCCATAACCCTAACTATCAGCGGGCAGTATTTCTTTGCAGGCACCGGCAGCTCCGGCGTGACAAGCGTGAAGGCCGGGACAACTTCAATCTCTGTTTTGTCGGTGCCGGCGGATTCTTCCATGATTGCAATAATTCCGGCGTGCATGCCTCAGGGAACCTACGATATAACCGCGGCAACCGCCGGCGGAACAACAGATACAATAGCCCAAAAATTAGTTGTTGCCACTGCCGGCCCTAACGGGTCTCCGTCAAAGCCTGATTTTACCTGCTTAAACAGCGCGGACTCCATCACTTTCAGCTGGACCCTCGGGACCGTAAATGACCCGGTAAACAGTCTTACTGGCTACTACTTGCAGGTTGGAACGGTCCCCGGCGGTAACGATAAGTTTGACGGCGATGTGGGGACCGCGTTAAGTTATGGCATTACGGGCTGCGGAAACGGCGTAAATTTCTTTGCCAGGGTTAGAGCCAAGAACAGCGCGGGTTATTACAGCGCCTATTCAGACCCAAGCGCGGGAGCCGCGGTAGCAATCCAATCAGGGATAAAAGTTACAAACAATCTGATTGGCCCTTCAAACGCGCAGGCAAGCATCCAGTACACTCTCACTTCGGATTCCATGGTGAAGATAACCGTTCATGATTCAAACGGGCGCCAGGTCAGGACCCTTCTTTCTGAGTATAAAGCCGCGGGGGCATATTCGAATATATCCTGGGACGGAAAAACAGACGGCGGGGAGCTGGCGCCGAGCGGGATGTATATTGTGTTTATCAATGCCGGCAGTTACAGAGACCGGAAAAAAGTGATTATCGTCAGGTAGGGGAGTAATGCAGAAGAAAACTCTCATAGCGCTCTTTGCCTTGCTGCTGCCGGCGGCTGGGTTTTCCTCCGAAATGAGCGGGGCGAGCTTTCTAAAAGAAGAACCCGGAGCGAGGGTTCTTGCTCTCGGTTCCGCGGCCACGGCGCTTGCCGACGATATTAACAGCCTTGCAGCAAATCCGGGAGGGTTGAATTTCTTTGTTTGCCCGGAGGCTTCAGCGATGTACACGAAAGGAATTCTGGACAGTTATTACAGCTATCTTGCCTATGTTCAGCCATACGGGAAACTTGGGACTTTTAGCGCCTCC
>CAIPTO010000062.1 GCA_903867985.1 uncultured Elusimicrobia bacterium
AAATGTTCATGTACCCCACCTTGTAAATCAAGCACGCCGATTACCAATTTGTTATCATTCATACTTTGCACAGCAGAGATTATTTTTTATACCAAGTAGCCATCAAACATTATCCTTACGTAGCTTCGCACGTGGGATAATTCGACTAGCGCTTCGAACTTCACTTTGTTCGTTTTCAGAGAGTCTCATTAAAGGTTAATTTAGCGGGCATAATACTGAGTAAGCTTTCAAAACCCCGCTGCGAGGCTGTGTCACAATTGACTTGTCCGTGCGAACATGAAATTGTAGGCCGCGTCGTGTGCCCTGCTTTTAGGGTAGACCGCACGCGGCGAAACAAATATCGCCGGGTCAGGTCATGTGCCCTTTAGGGTAGACCCGGCCTACATCGCATTCCCTCCATTAGACATTGCGACACAGTCTCGCAGCGGGGTTTTGAAAGTAACTTGGTATGAAGAATTAGTAGCAATGCCGCACTTTAATATCTATATTAATTTGCCTAAATTAATGTTGACTTTAGGATATTTTAGGCTAAACTGCTGATCAACGTAAAAAGAAACCGATGCCCATAATATTTCATCAACTTGTTATACGGGTGGAACAATGTTTAAGGGAATCTATGATGAACACAGTTCTTTAGTTGTGCAGACGCGACGAAGCGGCAATAATTACCCCCCCCCCCCCCCCATTTTTATAACTCATTGTATTTACAAAGGTATTTACCTAAACCGCAACTGGACAGGTCGTGGTTTTGCCCGGTGCGCCATTCTTTTTAGTCCGGAGTTTAATACTAATAATCCGAAGAGGTAAAACTATGACGAAGAAAGAAACCCCTGCTAGCAGGGCCGCGGATTTACGCAAACAGGCAGAAGCGATCGCCCGCAAAAAAGCTGCCACATCACCGGAAAATCTGGCGGCGATGTCACCAGCCAAGATAAAGCGTATGATTCATGAATTGCGTGTACACCAGGTTGAGCTGGACATGCAGAACGAGGAACTGCGTCTGTCACATGCGGAGCTGAAAGACTCGCAAGCGCGCTATTTTGATCTCTACGATCTGGCGCCGGTTGGCTATGTCACGGTGAGCGAAAAAGGACTGATCCTGGAGGCCAATCTCAAAGCCGCAACCATGCTGGGCGTGACTAAGGGAAAAATAATGAAACAGATCTTTTCCCTGTTCATCCTCCAGGAAGATTATGGCACCTACTATCTGCAACGTAAACAGCTCTTGGAAACCGGTGAACCGCAGGTACACGAACTACGGATGGTGAAAAAGGATGGATCGATATTTTGGGTTCGTTTGGATATGATCGCTGCGGAGGACACAAGTGGCGCGCCAACGTGCCGTATAGCGATAAGCGACATCACCGCCCGCAAGCAGGCAGAGAATGCTCTGCGGGAAAGTGAGGAGCTGGCTACCAAACTCATCGCCACAATGCCTGACATCATGGTGCGGATGACTCTTACAGGGGAAATTCTTTTTATCAATGATGTCGGTCTTCGCCTGACGGAATATAGGGCAGAAGAAATGATAGGGCAGAATATATTTTCATTTATCGCCCCTGAAGATATTGACAAGGCAGCGCGAAACGCGGTCCTCATGCTTGAAAGAAAGCTGGGGCCACAGGAGTATCATCTGATTATGAAGGACGGCAGAAAGTTGATGTTTGAAGTCAATGCGTCTGTCCTTCGCCGGGAAGACGGGTCTCTCTATGAGCAGGCTCTAATTTGCCGCGACATCACCGCCCGTAAGCAGGCAGAGGTAGATAAGGTTGCGCTCGAAGCCCAGAACCGGCAACTCCAGAAGTCCGAAAGCCTGAGTTTGATGGCCGCAGCCATCGCTCATCACTTCAATAATCAGCTTGGCGTGGTAATCGGTAATCTGGAGATGGCCATTGGCGAACAG
>CAIPTO010000063.1 GCA_903867985.1 uncultured Elusimicrobia bacterium
AATCCCTCCTGGCTAGTTGCCTGAAGGGTTAGTTTACCTCAAACCATGACATTTCTACTTGCCGCCACCATGACATTTTAAAAAAATCGCTACAATAAAATATTTGTATATTGACATTGCGCGCCGGCCTTGTTATATTATTGGTGGAATTTGCCGAATTCGGTCCCCAGGAAACCCGTTTTTATGGAAGAAGAAAACAAAAGAAAAAGTTCAGTCCTCTGGATCTACCTGATCCCGATCTTCATCCTCGCCGCGTGGCCGGCGTTCCAGTGGATGAAAAAAGCCAATAACGGCAATATTGAACTTTCCAAAGACGACTATTCTCTTTTTAACTCACAGGAAGGCGAGATCAGAAAGACGGAAAGGCTGAGCAGACCCGAATTTAACGACGGCATTATGGGAGTTAGATATAAATCAAAGTCCGACAATACCGTGGACGAAAACATCATTACCGGAGAGCGGGGACAGGAAAGTTCTTCGGCCGTGAAGCGGCCCGCAGCCGTAAAACCGGGCCGGGAAAAACCGAGCGCAGTAGACCCTATAAAAGCGCAAGAACAGCGGTCTGTCGGCTTCACCAGCGGCTTACTTGAGGCCGCGGCGCGAAAGATTATGAACAATCCTACAGCCGTGAGAGCGCTCTTTAGCAATAAGTATATCATCAACGGTTTCATGTCAAGGAGCACGGTAAAAGCAGCTACGGGAAGCACCCAGGGCCTTAATAATTTTTTAAAGGGAGAAGGGCCGACCAATTTTATGAATAGTCCGGTCGTCCGGGCGGCGCTGAAAAATCCGGAGGTCGTCAGCGCCGTGGCCACCAGCGGCATTGTCAACGCCCTGCTAAACACCCCTGCAGGCAAGACCCTCATGAGCGACCCTTACGCGCTTGGAGCTCTGATGACGTCCAACCCGGAGCTTGTCGCGATGGCTATGTCCAACCCGAGCGTGATGAGCATGCTTAAAGGCAACTCCGATGTGTCCGATATAGTGAAAAAATTCGACCTGCGCGCTATAAAAAAACCGCACCACTAAAGCTTGTAGATCAGGATTGAACCGCCGACGTTTTCTATCGGAGCGAGCTTGTCCAGCCATGAATAGTCCAGGGGATTTTCGGGGGTTTTTTTAAGCCGGGAATTCTGAAAAAAGGTAGCGGAAACCGCCAGATAACTGCCTTCCGGGGGCCGCCCGTTCTGGACGTGCCATTCAAGCATTCTGTCTCCCATATAGTATTTAGCCGGGGTCACCCCGGGGAACACGTCAACGTAGATCTTTTTTATTCCCAGCGCGTCAACCCGCACGGCGAGCCTTTTCAGATCCTGCCCCCAATCGGTATTTGAGTCGGTCAGATACTTATAACCGTTCTTATACCCGCCGATGAATTCATTATAGTAAGCCAGGTAGTACGGATAGCTGAAAATACCGGCCGATACGTACCATACAACCGAGCCGGCAACCAGAAGAGAAGCCCAAAACGCCGGGCCTGCCTGGACATGGGCTTTTTTATTCCAAAGCGCCCGCGCCGCGCTGAAGTCAAGAATGTTTGCCGTTTTGGAAACATAGACAATGGCAAAAGCGTAGATCGGAAGCATATACCTTACGCCCAGATTCAGCTTTCCGTTCATACCGATGCACATCAGCGCGGCCGGCAAGGTCCAGAAATACCATTCCGTAAACCACTCTTTGTGGTTTGTCCTCTTCCAGAAAGCCGCCGTCAGCAGAAGCAAAACAAACAAGCCGATCTGGGTTTTCAAAGCCAGCGCTACCGGGTAGTAATACCACCATCCCCGGTTTGAGACCATACCCAGCAAATACGCGTCATGCCCGCCCGACACGCGCTCGGTGACCATCCTGAACCCGAGAAGATATTGAGCCAAAGGACGGGTGAGGCTGTTGCCGGAAAGCAGGGGCAGAAATTTAGCCAACATCCCCCCATTCGGCAACGATTGCCGTATCAGCTCCCGCTGGACCTGAGCCGGCATATTAACAGTGTGCGGGAAATAAAACAGCCAGGCGGTTATTATACCCGCAAAACAAATAACCGCAAGACTGAAAACGCCCGCGGAAAACCTTTTCCGTCTGTCCGGCCCGTTTATTTCCTGAAGCAAGGTCTCAGGTTTTTGTCCGCCCTCCCTTAAAACAACCATAATTAAAACGACGAAATAAACGGGCAGGCAAACCGCGGCGGAAAATTTTGTCACAAGAACTAACCCAAAGGTCAACCCCGCCCCCAGAAGCTTTTTCCAGCCTGGTTGCTGAAGATAGTAATAAAGCGCCATCATATTCACAAAAAAGGCGAACGAAACCCCCAGATCCGTGGTGACAAATCGCGAGTGAGCGATGATCGCCGTATTAAACGCGTAGAGGGTCAGGGCTAACATCCCAGCCTTATCCCCATAAAGCTTACGGGACCACAAAAAAACAAAATAGCCGAACACCAGCGAGATGGCCATCACCGGAATGCGGGCCAGCATATTAAGCCGGTCGGGATCGTTTCCCGACTGATATAAAAATCTCCAGCCTATCTCCCACTGATTGTTGACCACCGGATCATTCGCCTGCCAGTAGGCGTACGGGAATTTAGCTCCGATCACCACAAGAGGCAGGGCAGCCAGATCTTTAATGAGCGGCGGATGCTCGGGATTAAGCCGATAGTCGCCGCGGGTTATATAAGAAAAGCCGGAAGGGATATGCGCCGCCTCGTCAACGATACCGGAATCGCCTTTTGATGAAAAAAACATTAATCCGGCCATCACAAAAAGGATAGCCGCGACGATCAGTCCGGTCCGATTCTTGCTTATAAATCCGAACATTCCCGCTCCATGGCTTCGTCCGGCCCGGCAGATTCTTATTGATATTTTCCGGTTAACTGATTCCACCGTATCAAAAAAATGGCCTTGAACGAATTTATCATATCACTGATCTTAAAATTGGAAGCCCCGGCGTCATCATACCAGACTACCGGCACCTCGATCATGGAAAACCCGAACTTCTTAGCCAGAACCAAAACTTCCGAGTCAAAATCCCAGGTTTTTATGCGGCACTTAGGAAAAATTTTCTCCGCGGCATCTTTTGAACACATCTTAAAGCCGCAGCGGCTGTCGGTAAAACTTTGCCCCAGGAGAACCGTGAAAGCCAGGTTGCCGCCGCGGGAAACCAGCGCCCTGAAGCGGCCCTGTTTCATTTTTGCGGTATAGCGAAGGGCGTAGCCGTAAAGCATCACCTCAACGACATCTCCCACCGCAATCCAAAAAGACTTAACCCAGTTGCCGCAAGGGCTGACAGCCTCGTTAGAGTATCTGGTCCCCAGCACAATATCATAATTGTCCAAAAACGGAAGCAGTTTTTCAACCTCTTCAAACCTGGTTGAATTATCGGCATCCATAAAAATCCGAAAGTCTCCGCGGGCTTTGGCCATCCCCAGCTCTACGGCCAGCCCCTTCCCGTTTCCGACATGGGTTTCGTCAGTATGCAGAATCTGATGATCGGGGTAATCTTTTAACCTCTCCGCGGCGATCCCGACCGAATCGTCAGTGGAGCGATCGTTCACAAAAACTATCTCAATATTGAAATCCCTGAGTTTTTGAGACTCCGCCTTGATATGATCTATCGTTTCCCCTATTTTTTCCGCCTGATTGCGGGTCGGAATAATAACGCTTATTGTTTTCCTGGACAAATTCTCCCCCTTGGCCGGAATGTTTTTGCGCGCTTTGCGGGATCACCGTTTTTTACCCGGCATTTTCAATTCCGGCAAACAGCGGACGCAAATGATAATATAGCGATATGATCCTACCCCTGTCAACGCGTAGCCCGGGCCCCGGAATTATTGGAGGCTGACAGCGCAGTATCCCCAGGGGTGGCGGCCATGGGTCGAATCGGCCGAGGAAGAACCGGCGCGCAGTCGCCGGGCTACCGCCAGGCCGATGGGCCCCATGGATGACAGGACCCCCAATCATCAATAACACAGGCTTGTCAGAGGAGGATCAGGGCCCGGGGCAGAAAAACAAGGGCGCTGAGCGTGACGCTTATCCGCAACCGGACTCATTCCGGTTTATGTTATAATAATTAAATCCTATATACATAGCGGGGAGCAGGCTTACTATGTGGCAGACATCCCTTTCTTTCGTTTCAAATTCGGCTCAGATCCTGTTTTTTTTGATAGGCATTTTTTACGCGTTTCTGAGCTTGCGCGGTTTCCGCGGCGTCCCCCCCCCGCCGCCGCGCTCTTCCAAGAAACTCCGTTTCGCGCTCATCCTGCCCGCCTACAATGAAGAGAAGGTTATTAAGTTTTCAACAGAGAGCCTTCTCAAAATAAACTATCCGCGTGAACTTTTTGACGTATTTGTGGTTACCGACCACTGCACCGACGCTACAGAAAATATAGCCAAAGGTCTGGGCGCGTGCATCCTGAACCATTCAGGGCCCGACAGGAGGGCCGGCAAGGGGCGCGCGCTGAAGTGGGCGGTGTCCGAGATATTGAAGAACGGCTGCTATGACGGTTTCTGCTACTTTGACGCCGATTCGCTGGCACATCCTGATTTCCTCACCGTGATGAACGATCACCTCTCCATGGGGGAAGAGGCCATTCAGGGCCGCCAGCTCACAAAGAACGAGGATGTCTGGCTCTCCACAATACTTGCCTCCAGCCAGATTTTGATGAACAGACTTTTGCAGATCCCCAAATACATTAGCGGCCTGTCCGCGACTCTGCACGGCAAGGGGATGTGTTTTTCAAAACGCATCACCGAAAAATTCTCCTGGGACGAGACCTGCCTGACGGAAGATATTGAGATGCAGATGCGCCTTATACGCCACGGGGTGCGCATAACCTGGGCGGAGGGAGCCGTTGTTTATAACGAGGAGCCCGTCACCGTAAAGCAGTATCTGAAAAGGAATATCCGCTGGACGCGGGGCTCGATGGTGGTCGCCAAGAGGCATTTTAACGGCTTGCTGATGAGAATGTTGAAACAACGGGACCTCAAAGCCTTCGAAGGCGTGCTTTACTGCGGCGGCGTTTATAAGCTGATCGCGATGATAATTTTTACCAGCATACTCCTTCTCCTGACCACCGATCCTTTTATTTTTTATTTTTGGCTTTACCGCAAGATGCCCGGAGCCGACTTCGGAGAGAAAGCTCTGGCGATGCTGCCGCTGTTCTTCTATCCTGTGCCGGCATTGGCGGCGGAGCGGGCTAATTTCAAATTATATATCGGTTACTTCCTGACGCCGGTGCTCGGCATTTTGCGGTTCCCTGTTCTTTTCGGCGGGCTGCTTCGCCGCGACGCGGTATGGGGAAGAACGGAACATTCCAGCCAGGTGGGAATCGCCGACCTGGTACAAGAACCCCAGCGCGTTTTTTGACATCCCGTGCAGGGTTTATTTTGGTTGACAATTATCAAATAAAATTCCTATATTGGGCTTAGGCTATCGGGCCAGGGCTGAAGTTTTCTGTTCCATGCGCTTCAGAAACAGCTACAGGAGGCAGTTAAATGAACAGGTCTAAAATATTCGGTTTAGCGGCGGCGTTGCTTATCTCGGGAGCGGCCTACGCTTCAGCCGGCCAGAAGATAGTAACTTTTGATTCTTCCTCTAAAGCGGTTGACAGGGTCGCCGGCATAGAGCGCATGGGCGGTAAAGTAACCAAGGATTTGCATATCATAGAAGCGGTCGTCGCCGTCTTCGGCGACAATGTAACGGACGCCGACATCAAGTCACTGAAGGGCGTCACCTCTGTCGAGGACGACCTGTACCTGAAGTGGATAGAAGAGACCCCCGCAGCCCTCCCCCTTTCCTATGTGACGGACGGACTCAACAACGTTAAAGCGGGAGAACTGGAAACGCAGGAACCTCTCCTGGTTCCGGCTACGCCCGCGCGCACACCCGAGGAAACCGAGATCCCCTGGGGCGTTAAACGTGTCAACGCTCCCGGCGTCTGGAACACAACCATGGGCGAAGGCGTGAACGTGGCGGTGATCGACACCGGAATGGACTACAATCACCCCGATCTTAAAGCCGTTTATGCCGGCGGCTACAACGCCGTAGTTTCCACAAACACCCCGCTTGACGACCACGGCCACGGCACGCACGTGTCCGGAACCATCGCGGCCGCAAGGGACGCGAAAGGCGTGGTGGGCATCGCCCCCAGGGTTCATCTTTACGCGGTAAAAGTTCTTGATGCCAACGGTTCAGGCGCGTACTCCAACATAGTCGATGGCATACAGTGGGCCGTGGACAATAAAATGCAGGTCATCAACATGAGCCTGGGCGGCGGCTCAGGCACACCCGCTCTCCAAAAAGTCATGGAAGCGGCGGATAAGGCGGGCGTGACGATCGTCTGCGCGGCGGGCAACGACTCAGGACCGGTAAACTACCCGGCCAAGTATCCGCAGGCCATAGCGATATCGGCGTCCGACTCCACGGATAAATTGGCTTATTTCTCTTCCAGAGGCGCGGAAATAGCTTTTATAGCTCCCGGGGTGGATATCCCTTCAACGTACAAGGGTTCCGCTTACAAAACAATGTCCGGAACCTCCATGGCTTCGCCCCATGTAGCGGGCCTGGCGGCGATCGCGGTAGCCGGCGGCGCAAACACCCCGGCAAAAGTAAGAGCGGCCCTCAAGAAGGCCGCCTCAAGCCTCGGCATGAAACCGACCGAAGAAGGCGCGGGAATGATAGACGCGGCCAAACTCGCCGGAAAATAAAGCGAATTGCGCCGATCGGGATAGGGGCGACGGTCAATAGGACCGCCGTGCCCCTCCCACACCACCGGACATGCGGGTCCGCATCCGGCGGTTTAGAAAGTTGAGGTTATGCGGCAAGTTTAGGCACCTTCATCAGGTCAAAATAGCTTATGGGG
>CAIPTO010000064.1 GCA_903867985.1 uncultured Elusimicrobia bacterium
CCTCCTGGCTAGTTGCCTGAAGGGTTAGTTTACCTCAAACCATGACATTTCTACTTGCCGCCACCATGACATTTTAAAAAAATCGCTACATGATACCCGGATCTCCTTGGCGAATGAAAAAGTATTTGCTATAATAAAAACCATGTCATATAAATGCACAATTTGCGGAAAAGGGCCGGTTGCCGGCAATTCCTACAGCCACTCGCATAAGGCTACCAAGCGGATCTTTAAACCCAACCTTCAGAAGCAGAAGCTGCTGCTGAAAGGTTCGATCCAGTCCGTTTTGGTCTGCACCAACTGCATAAAGAGCGGCAAAGCGCACAGACCCCTTAAAGCCGCCTGACGGGCATAGCCGACAGGCTGATTAACCGCCCGCAGCACCTTTAAGGACCTAAGAGCGCTTTCCTGTCATCAGGCCGCCATGGATACAGTCACCTGTACCCCGGGCGGCCTGGGTTTTTATCCCCGCGGCGCGGCACCCTCAGGCTTCACAATAATTTAATATTTTTTAAACATACCTTTTGTATAATTCTCATAAGAGGTTGCGGTGATAAACGAAGGATTGCACTGATTTTTGCCTGAGCGCCCGCGTAATTCTTCGAACAGAAGCCGTATATTTATCATAGCCGCGATCATTTCTTACAGCCGCAATATCTTTGCCGGAGGCCTTAAATGGATTTCGATAATCAGCTTGACCCGTCCACCATCACAGACGTGGAGACCGCCAAACTCGCCTTGCGCTGGGCCGTGGAGAAGATACACGCTCTCTCGGACGACAACGCACGGCTCAAGGAAGACAACCAGACCAAGACCAATATCTCCCGCACGCTGACACAGCAGGGCGAGCAGAAGGACGAGATACTGAAAAAATGGCAGTCCACGATAAAGACCTGGGAGGCCAACTGGAAAACCCAGACCGCCATGGAAGTGGATTTAAAAGGCAAGCTTCGCGAACAGATCCTCAACGAGGAGACCGCCAACTGGCGCCAGGCCAGAGTGCAGCTGGAAAACGAGATCCGCGCCCTCAAGGAAGAGCTGTCCTCCAAAGAAGCCGAAATAGGCAAGCTGAAGATTTTCACTATTGAGGAGATCCGCAAGGCCTCTGAACTGAAGGAAGCCGAAGCCCAGGCGCTGCTGCGCGCGCGCGGCGACGCGCTGGCGGAGCAGGAAGCCGCCATGCGCTCCCGGTTTGAACTGCTGGAAAAAGAACTCATCGCAAGCCAGCGCGTTAAAGCGGAGCAGGACGACCTGGCTCTTAAAGAGCGCTACGAGATCAAAATGCGCGAGTTTTCAAAACTCTACCAGGCTAAGGAAAACCAGCTGGAAGATTTCAGAAAGAAACTTGAGGACGAATACCTTCAAAAAGCCGAAGATCTCGCAACCCAGCGCGCCGCTAAACTGGCCGAGGACCGCCGCGACCTGGCCGCCAGGCATGACGCGGCCATGCGCGCCGAAATTAGCGAGAAGGAAAAAGAATTTTCCGCGGAGAAAGAGCGCGAGATCTCAACCCTTAAAGAGCTTCACCAGAAAGAAATTGCCGAGATACGCGACCGCCTGCGCCTGCATACTCAGCAGCGCGACCAGGATTATGTGAATCTGCGCCTGCAGCTGGAAAACCAGATGCTGGAACTGGTTAAAAAACATAACGAGGCGGGCGAGGCGGCCTACAACGCGGCCGCCCTGGAAACCCGCGAGAAGTGGAGCCGCCTGGCCGTTGAGAACCAGAAGAAACTGGACGCCCTCGTTTCCGCCATGAATTCACGCTGGGAAAAAGACTGGGCCAGGCGCGAGGAAGAGCTGGCAAACAGCAGTTCCGCGCTGGTCAGAGAAGAAAAAGACCGCCTGGCCGCGGATTTCAGGGCCAAAGAAGACGCGCTAAGAAAATCCCTGCTCCGCGAACAGAACGACCTGGCCGTAAGAGAGGCAGCCGAACTTGAAAAAGCCAAGCTGGAGCTGGGTAAAACGTATGAAGAACGCCTGGCGCTTGTGAAGCAATCTTTTGAAAACGCCTGTCTCCTGAAAGAAAGAACCATGGAAGAACGCCTGGCCGCCAGAGAGCGCGCGCTCTCCGACGCCTGGCGCGCCAAGGAAGAAGAATGGATCATGGAAAAGGAGCACGCCCTCTTTGAACAGCGCGAAAGCCTTAAAGAGGAGTTTTCAAAATATCGTTCCGTCCTTAAAGAAAAACTTCTCCAATTTGAAGACGAACTTAAACTGAAATACGCCCACAAGGAACTGGAACTCGCCGACAGATCAAAAGAGGAGTATGCCGCCGGCGAAAAAGAGCTTGAAAAGCGCTTTGCCGCGGAAAAGCAGCGCTGCGCCGCCGAACTTGAAGAAAAAAAGAAAGCCCTGGGCCGCCAGCAGGCCGAGCTTGAAAAAAATCTGGAAAACGCCAGGCACCGCATCGAAGCCGAGAGGGCGGAATTTGAAAACCGTCTGGCGGAACGCGGCCGCGAACTTCTGGCCGGGGAAAGAGCGGCCCTAAAGGAAACATTTGAACGCAAGGAGGCCGATCTCGCTAAATGCCGAGAGGCAGACGCCCAGCGGGCCGATCTGGAGAAAATAGCGCTGGAGAAAACTTTATCCGACAAAGAAGCCGCCGCCGAAGCCGCGGCGGAGGAACTGAGCCGGGCCTGCGAGGAACGCATTAAAGCGGAGAAGATAAAGATCGAGGAAGCCCTCCATTCACGCGAACTGCATTTAACCGCGCGGGAAAGCGAACTGGAAAAGTTGCAAAACGCCCTCCGGCAGCAGCACAGCGAACTGAAAGTGAAGCTTTACCAGGAGATGCAGGCGAAAGAGCATGAGCAGTTCTCCCAACTGGCCAGGGCAAAAGAAGAAATGTATAAAGCCCTTAATGATCACCGCGCCGTAATGGACCGGGAATACGAGGAACGTTTCGATGATCTGCGCCGCAAGGAAACGGAACTGGAAGCCCGCTTCGAGGAAAAAGCAAAAAAACGCCAGGAAACCCTTAAAAAACAAAAAGAAGACGAGATAGACAAGCTCACCCTTGAATTTGAGAACACAAAAGCGGAAGCGGAACGCCAGCACAAAAAAAAGGAAGACGACCTTCTCGCGTATTACGACAACAAACAGAAGGAACTCCAGTTAAAATACGATAAGGTGCTGAAAACCGAGCGTGAGCGGCGTCAGTGACCGGTTGCCGCGGCGGCTCTGTCTGCCGCGCTGATATATGGAAACTAACGACTTTGACGAAATTCTAAAAGAGACCGAACTGGATTCGGCCAAGATGATATTCAGCCTCACCTCCGAACTCAAGGAGAAGGAGCTGGAACTGGCGTCACTGCGTTCTAAAAAATTCGAGGAAATACAGCAGCACAATAAAGCCAAAGAAGCCGAGTTTGAAGCGCTGAACCAGGCCCGGGAAGGGCGCTTCAAGAAGCGCGAAGCTGAAATAGCCCGGCTGATGGTAGAGAAGGAATCGCAGCTCTGGCAGAAACACCAGGCGATCCTGGACGAGGCCATCACCAGGCACCGCGCCGAACTGGAAGAGGAACGCGCCCGCCTGAACTCCGACATAGCGCGCAAAGAAACTGAGATACTGGAACAGAAAAAAAACCTGCGCGCCGAAATAGAAGCCCTTTTCAAAAAGTGGGAAACAGAGCGCGAGGAAGATTTCAAGAACGAGCGCAAAACCTTTATAGAGGAACTTAAGCTTGGCCGCGAGACGGCCCGCAAAGAAGCCGAAGACAGGGCCAGGCAGATGGAGGAACTCTGGAAGGAAAAATTCGCGCAGAACTCCGCTGAAACGGCCGCCAGGCATGACATGGAACTGCAGGAGTCCGGCCACAAAATACGGCAGGAACACCTGGCGGAAATAAAAACGCTGTCTGACCGGCTGAACGAAGAATTTACCCTTAAAGAAAAGCAGCTATACGCCGCTTATCTGAGCTGGCTCTCCGATAACAAGAAGCTGCTGGAGGAGAGTTTCTCGGCGCGCCTGGCCCAGGCCGAGGCCGATTATTCCGCCCGCGCGGGGGCGCTGCTGACCTCTCTTGGAGAGGCGGAAAAGGAGCTCGCGCGCAGGCAGGCGCAGTGGGAGGAAAAGCACGCCGAGCTGAAAAGATCTTACGACGCAAAAGAGGCGGCTCTTAACGCCGGGGCTGCGGAGAACACCGCGGCGCTTAGGGAACAGTTCGCCGCGCGGGAAAAACTTCTGGACGAGCGGGAGACCAAACTCTCAGCCGAACGGGAAGAACTGAACATCTTCAGAAAGCAGGTAGCCGACACCATACGCCAGCGCGAGACCGAACTGGCAGACGCTTTTGAAAAACGCTACGCTTTGCTCAAAGAATCCATGGAAGAATCCGCGCGCATAACCGAACTTGGGCTGGCGCGCAAACATGAGGAGACCCGAAACCAATTTTCCATAATTTCCGGCCAGAAGGACGCGGCGCTGGCCCGTCTTAACACGCTGTCGGAAAACAACACTGAACTTAAGCGCCAGCTGGCCGATAAAGACGCCTATCTGCGCACCATGGACGAACAGGAGCACGCCCGGGCTTCCGCGCTGCGCGCGAAACTGGAAAAAGAATTCGCCCTAAAAGTCATCACCCTGCGGGAAAATCTGGCCGCGGGAGAGGAAACCGCCCGGAAAACTCTGGAAGAGAGCCTTAAGACCGAAACCGCCCGCTTAGCGCAGGAGTACCGCATAAAAGAAGCCGGACTGGCAGCGCAGCGCGACCTTATGAACGCACAGTCGCAGAAACTTGAAGCCAAGTTCATGGAAGCGCTTAAGGCCAAAGAGGCGGAAAACTCCGAAAATATAAAAAAAGTCCTGGCCGGTCTTAACGCCCAGCTGGAAACCTCAAAGGCCGCCGCCGCCGCCGAACTGGCCGAAGTCAGGCGCCGGGCGGAAGAAGCCGCAGCCTCCCTCCGCGCGGAGTACGAGGCCCGCCTTAAGGAAAAGGACCTCCGGCACGAACAGCTGCTTTTGGCGCGTGAAAAACAGTCCTTTGAAGCCGCGAGAAACGAGTCGGAACTGGAAAACAAAAAAACGGCGGAGAACTATCAGTTGAAACTGCGCGACATGGAAAACCGGCAGCATGCGCTGGAGCAGAACCTTAAGTTCGCCACGCAAAGCAGGGATTCCGCGCAAACACAGTTATCCATTTTAAAAGAGGAAATAGAACTGACTAACATCAAGCTGGATGAAACCGAGCACGAGAAGCAGGATCTTATCCGGGAGAATCTCTCCGGGGCCAAGGACCTGAGACACTCCGTTGAAAAAGAATTCGCGGATAAAACGGCGAACATCGAAAAGAACTATCTGGACCAGATGGCGGACGCCATCCGCCGCGGCGAAGAAAAAGAAAAGAGCAGGCAGGATGAGTATTTCAGGAAGCTGGAATTTATAAAAGAGGAATACACCGCCAGATCGGACAGACAGGTCAAAGATCTGGAGGAAGCCTACCAGGAACGGGAAAACCGCCTGCTCGCCGCACTGGAAGAGAGCTATAAATTAAAGGAAAAAGCCCTGTCAACGCGCTTGGAGCAGATGGAACGCAATTACTCCGCGGCCCTATCAGATAAGGCCATGCAGTTGGATAATGACCGTTCCGTGGCTGAAAACGTCAGCCGTCTCAAATCCGAACTTGAGGCCCGCAACCTCAAGCTGAACTCAATTATTCAGGAACATGAGAAGCGCTTGCAGGAAGCCAGGCAGACACTGGAAGCTTCTTACGCCGCGACCAGAAAAGATCTGGAAAACACCCAGCGCATAAAAACGGCCCAACTGGAGAATGAACGCGTTAAACTCAAAGGCCTGCTGGAGCAGGAACAGAACCTGATCGCGGACCTGCAGAAACGCGAAGCCGCGCTTCAGGAAAACTACACGGCTAAGGAAGCCGCGCTGATAAAAGAATTCAATATTTCGAAAGAGAGGCTGGAGACCGACTATCAGACCAGGCTGAAAACTCTTGACGCCCGCGAAAAGAAGCCGCAGCAAAACGCGGGGTAAGGAGCGCCTATCCGCATATCTCTTTACCCAGATTCATAAATATTTATTATAATAATAACCATGTCAATATTCGTCGCTAAAGAAATATTTCTCACCAAAGGTATCGGGCGCCATAAAGAGAAACTCGCGAGTTTCGAGGAAGCCCTTAGAGATGCCAAGATCGCCAGATATAATCTTGTGCATGTCTCCAGCATTTTCCCCCCCCACTGCAAAGTGATACCCAGGCAGAAAGGCGTGGAAAAGCTTAAAACCGGGCAGATACTGCACTGCGTTCTCAGCCGGAACGCCGTCAATGAAAATCACCGCCTTATCGCCTCGTCAGTAGGCCTTGCTATACCCAAGGACCGCAGCCAGTACGGCTACATCTCCGAACACCACACTTTCGGCGAAACCGACGAGCAGACCGGCGAATACGCCGAAGACCTCGCCGCGCTGATGCTTTCCACCATCCAGGGAATAGAGTTCGGCAGCGAAACTACCTGGGACCAGAAAGAAGAGATCTGGAAAGTCAGCGGCAAGATCGTAAAGTCCACCAATGTGACCCAGTCCGCGATCGGCGTAGAAGGCGCCTGGACCACCGTGGTAGCCGCGGCAGTATTCGTGTTTTAAGCGACATTTAAATCTGTTAAAGTCCGGATCTCTCTGACGGGATCCGGATTTTTACATAACGGCCGGGCACCAGGACAGATATGAAAATAAAACCAAACAAAATCCCTTTCCTTATTGACGAGGCGGCGTCATTTGCGGACGCCAGGTTCCTGATACTTCCCATTCCGTATGAAAAGACGACCTCTTACGGGAAAGGCACCAGGGGCGGACCGGCCGCCATATTGGATTCCTCCTGGCAGCTGGAATTCTGGGACGAGGAAGCAAAAAGGGAAATATGGAAAGAAGGCATCGTTACGCTGGCCCCCTTCAACTGCGACCAGGGCGAAAAAGCTTTTTTTAAAAATCTGGAACGCGAGGTTACGGAACTGCTGGCCGCGTTTAAGGGCATACCTATATTCCTGGGCGGAGAGCACAGCGTGACTCAGGGCCTGCTGCCGGCTTTCAGTAAAAAATACAAAGATCTCTCAATATTCCATTTTGACGCGCACGCGGATCTGCGGCCGGAATACGAAGGCTCAGCTCATAGCCACGCTTCCGCGCTTTATCCGCCGTCGCGCACCACCCCGACCGTGCAGGTAGGGATACGCAGCGTGTCCCACGACGAGAAACAGTATATCAACGCCGGCAAGGTCAAAACCTATCTGATGCATGAGAACCTGGACATGTCCAAGCTTGAGAAAAACGTCCTGAAAGACCTTTCGGACACGGTCTACCTGACCATTGATGTGGACGGTTTTGATCCCTCGGTGATGCCGGGGACCGGCACGCCGCAGCCCGGCGGCTTCATGTGGTACGACGCTCTGCGTCTTTTTAAAGCGGTCTGTAAAAAAAAGAAAGTCGTCGGTATAGACGTGGTGGAGGTCGCCCCGATAAAAGGCTCCCCCATGACCGAATTCAACGCCGCCAAACTGATCTATAGATTAATGGGCTACCTCAGTTGATTCAGCGCCACTTTTCACGTCGGGGTCCTGCCGGGATCAGGCCTTTTCGCGTTCCCTCAGCGGCCTGGGGGTCGAAAAGGCCTGACCCCATCACCCCTCCAACTCCACCCGCTCCCCGGTAATTGGTTTGGCAGACGGCAGCCAGGTCGGTGTCCTGCAGGATTATTTGTGTTTAAAAAAACCTGAGCGGCATATCGTGTCCAGCGCCGATATATCCGTATCGGTCGCTTTTAGATTAGCGCCCTTATTTATTATTTTGTACATGACGGCTTCGGGGTCGGAAAGGTGGTCGATCCCCAGCGCGTGGCCCATCTCATGCGCAAGAAGGCCGGACAGTTGCACGGTGTCGATATAGCTGTAGATGTTTATATCCTGCATTCCCCAATAAGCCCGGTAGGAACCAGCTTCAACGCTGCCAAGGGCCGCGCCTACGCGGTTATACTGCGCTATATTTAGATTAAGCTGTACGATGAGCTGGTTAAGCATTGTCGCGAGCGCGTTAAGGGTATTAATGTGCGCTTTAACGGTTTTCTCGGATGCGCTCATATCATCCAGCTCGCGTTCCAGCGCCGCATTCACTGCCTTAAGCCGCCTTAACTGCGCGGCCGATCCGCCGTGAGTCCATCGCTGCATCCCGGCTTTAAATGCGGCGTCGCCGCGTTTATAGGCGGCCAATCGGGCCGCGTTCTTTGCCTGCTCAGAGTCCACCAGCGCTGAGAGATCATTGTATCGCGCCTTAATGTCGTCGTAGGACGCGCGGCCCTGATCGGTCCTGATGCCCATCGTCTTGAGCTTGCCGGCCGCGGCTTGGCGGATATCATAGATCAGATTGACCGTGATGTCGCCGCCGCGCTCCGCATATTCAAAAAGATTCCTGTGCGACGGTTCTTCCCATGCCGCTTCGGCTTTTTTCAGATCATCGGAAAGCGTGTCCGCCGTTATGTCGAAACGGGGATCGATGGAACCCAGCGAATATGTAATAGGGGTTGAGCAGGGGGCAGCCTCCCTCTTTACCATGCGGGCTATCGCGCGGAGCCGCGCTTTATTCGGATATACCGCATACCACGCGCACGACATAAAGGCGACCAGAAGTATCCCGCAGATAAACCTTCCCATCGCTATGCTGAGTTTCCATATGTAAAATTTCAATGGATAAACGCTCCAAGATGATTGAGTTCCGGGAGTTCCGGGGACAGTATATATATCTCGTACCAATTAAATATACTGTCCCCGGAACTCCGGTGTATCAGCAGATTTTTTCTGGTCAGTAGGAGTCCAACTTTTCGAACTCGGAAACCTGTTTTTTTACGAAAAGGTGCTCAAGGTCCCGGCCATAGGCAAAAGGCCCCTTGGGCCAGTTCATTGCCAGTTTCATGGCGGTTTCCACGTCATACTCGGAAGCCATGATCTCGGAGGCCAGGATCCTGGCTTCTTCTATCACCGGCCGCATGAGTTCCGCGAAGATCTCCTCTTTTGAGATCTTTTTTAAACCCAGATACTTCACGACATTTGAAAGTATCGGATTTTCTCCCACTATCCGCCCCTCTTCATAAATATAAAAGCCTATCGTGGAGTTCCTGCCGAGTTGACCGTATTGGACCAGGCGCAGTTCCATAGGCGAGGGCGTGAGCCGCCCGGGCTTGCCCAGCGCTTCGCAAATACTCCGCGTGGCATTATAATCCTTGTCCAGCCCCACAAAATCCACCGCCTCAAACGGCCCGACCGGCAGCTGGCCCACTTCTTTGAACGCCGCGTCTATCTCGTGCGGGCGCCCCTTGCCGGCTTCCAGCAATTTAAAGGCGCTGAGAATAAAAGGCCTGAACAGGCGTTCCACTATCTGCCCCGGATTATCTTTTACCAAGATCGGCGTTTTGCCTATCTTTCTTAAAAGATTTATAGCGGCGTCCAGATATTCATCCTTGGTACCGTCCAGCCTCACCAGTTCCACCAGCGCGTTGGCCCGCACCGGCTGAATAAAATGAAATCCCATTATCCGTTCTTTCGGAAGGTCCGTGTTCTCGACCAGGGCCTTTAGCGGCTGCACGGCGCAGTAAGCCGCAATGACGCAGTTGGGCTCTACGAAATCCTTCAGCTTGGAGAAAGCGAGCTGCCGCTCTTCTAAATCCTTAGTCAGAGTTTCTATGATAATATCCGCGCCTTTAAATTTGGACAGGTCCTGGATGCCCTCTATATTGGACAGCAGATCTTCCTTTCCGGCCTGGTGCATTGACCAGCGTATCTTGGCCAGCGAGACATTAAGACTATCCTTAAAATCGTCATATATGCGCACCTGGTAGCCGTTCTTCAGAAAGATCTCAGCCAGGCCCGTGCCCGTGGTATTGGCGCCCATGATGCCTATCGCATTTATTTCCATTCTTTAAACTCCATTAAGGATATCGTTAATAAATCCATTGCCAATGGCAGGATATTGCCGCCGGCAATATCCTAATTCACTTTCACTTCTTCCAGGCGAACCAGGCCTTCCTTATTTATAACTATCCGGATGCGGTCGAAATGTATCTTGGCGGCGCCCTGCGCGTCAACGTAGGAATACTTTATAACCATGTTGACATGATAGACGCGCGCGCAGACGGCCACGCGGATCTGGCCGGTCGCCGGGTCCGCGTACGGGTACTCCACGCTGGAATCGTCGGCCTGGGTTACAAAATCCTTGATATTAAAGCGCATAATATCGTTAAGGTCCTTGCGCCGGTCATGAACGCTGAGTATCTTTTCGGGATAGAGGGCTATTTCTTTTTTATATTTAAAAACGCGTTCCGGCTTACCGTCCTCGTCGATGGAAGTGATATTATCTATCTTTCTTATGCGCGCGATATCCGGCGGCACCGCGGCCTCCGAGATGAAAGTGAAAGCCTCTTTCAGCAGACCGATGGTCTTGGAATTATACGGATCAAGTATTTTTATCTCGCGGTCGGAGAACCAGCGCGTCAGATTCCTGGAGAACAGGAGCTTAAGCCAGTCCTTGATGCGATCCTTAAAAATGTAGCTGGTTACTATCACCAGCACGAACGGCACGCTGTTCATGGTATAACGGTTCTGGGCGTAAATGGTGGCCGTGACCGCGAACAGCATGGCCAGGCCGGCCGCCAGACCGAAAAGCAGCTGCGTGGGCGCCTGCCACTCATCCAGCTCGGGCTTTAGATAAAGCACGCTGGATATAAATTTTTTAAGCACTCCGCGGCGGTAAATGATCACCTCGTTATTTTCGCCCTCCTTAAGGACGGACGGGTAATTCATGGCGGCGCGGTAGCGGTTCTGCGACACGATGATAGCGGTCAGCTCTTTTTCCACGTTTTCAAAAGCGGCAAGGGCCGCCTTGTTCCGGCGCATAACCGCCAGCAAGGCGGTAAGGTATTCCTCTATTATCAGGCTCAGGTACTCGTCAAAAAATTTAAAGGTCTCTCTCAGTTTGACCGGCACTGCGGGGTCCAGCACTTCCGACTTCAGCCCGTTTATCTGGCCGCACAAATACTTAAGATCCACCAGAAAGTTTTCCAGCCCCTCTCCGACGAACAGCTTTTTACCGTGTTCCGGGGTTCGGGGGGCATAGGTTTCCATATCCGCCATGAAGATCTTTACGAGATCGCGGATCTCTCCCCGTACAACGCAGCCCAGGAGCTTGAATTCGTCGTACGCGAGTTCCACCAGCGCTGGATCTTTGGAGCCGGAAAGTATCTTGGAAAGATTTTCTTTCACACGGTTGAGCGGTGAGGTGGTCAGTTTTGGGTCGCAAAGCTTGGACAGGCTGATCTTGGGCGTCCTGAAACGGATATAGCGCTGATTATTGCTGTAAAAATCTTCCTTGGTATAGGTTTTGGGACCGATATTGAGCGCGCTGGGCACAAAGAAGTAGCTCTCCAGCTCATAGACCGTGCGGGAGGACGGCGGCAGGTCAATATCCAGCTTTATCTCAAACCGGTGCCGGTCGTGCAGAGTTATCTTGGAATCAAAAATATCGTTATGTTCGTCGATCATAGTGTTCGTAAATCGGAAAGCGTAAATCGGAAATAGTGTTACCTAAAAACTATTTACTATTGCCGATTTACGATTTCCGCTATTTAATTACTCCCCGTCCGCATCCTTATTTATCCGGATGGAATTTATCGTGCGCGGCTTTCACCCCGGACTTTTCAACATGGGCGTATATCTGCGTATTATTAAGGCTCGCGTGCCCCAGCATTTCCTGCACCGACCTGAGGTCAGCCCCCGCCTGCACAAGGTGCGAGGCGAAAGTGTGCCGGAAAAGATGCGGATGTACGGCTATCTGAACGTCAGCTTCTTTGCCCAGCTTTAGGATATCCTTCCAGAGCTGCACCCGGCTTATTTTTTTGCCGGAACGATTCACAAAGATCTCATCGGCCGCCGGCTTACCCCCGAATTTGGCCTGGCGCAGTTCCATGTATTTTTTTAAAGTATCAAGCGCGGCCTGGTGAACCGGCACGATACGCTCCTTGGCCCCCTTGCCTAAGACCCTCATCCAACCCTGCTGGACATTCACCGCTTCCAGGCGCAGCCCCAGCAGTTCGGAGACGCGCAGGCCGGCCGCGTACAGCAGCTCTATAGCCGCCACTGTCCTCATCCTGGCAAAATTATCCCGCGCCGGATAAGTCAGCAGTTTATCCATATCCCGCACGGAGAGGAACTTGGGCACGCGCTGCGCCATTCTGGGCGCCTTAAAATTCCGCGTCGGGTCAGCCGCCAGCCTTCCTTCAAGCATCAGGAACCTGTAAAAAGAGCGCAACGCCTCCGTCTTCCTGAAAATGGAGGAACTTTTAAGCTTCTTGTCGGCCTTCAGCGTCCAAAGGTATTCCTCTACAGAGTGAGCGTCGGCCTTCAGCGGATCGCTCTTTAAAACTTCGCAGTAGGCCAGAAAAGCGCCGAGATCCCCGGCATAGGCCAGGCAGGTGTTCCTGCTCAGGCCTCTCTCAAGCGTGAGATACCGGTAGAATTCCGAAGCCAACGGCGCGAATTTTTTCATCTGTCACGCGGCAACCGGCGCGGCCTTTATTTCTTGACGGCCTTTTCCTTTTTTTCAGCCTTGTCTGCCTTTTCCGAAACCTTTTCAGCCGCTTTTTCTTCGGCCTGAGTTGCCGGAGAAGTCACGCCCGGGTTCAGGAACCTGAAGCGCAGTTCGGCCTCTATTTCCTTATATTTTTCCGGGTTCGCCTTAAGATACAGCTTGGCGTTCTCCCTGCCCTGCCCCATGCGCTCGGTCTTGTAAATAAACCAGGTGCCGGCTTTTTCTATAAGGCCTGTTTCCACGCC
The DNA here is from genome assembly GCA_903867985.1 of uncultured Elusimicrobia bacterium. Classification (GTDB taxonomy): domain Bacteria; phylum Elusimicrobiota; class Elusimicrobia; order Elusimicrobiales; family UBA9959; genus YA12-FULL-51-18. The sequence continues at coordinate 12,823 of CAIPTO010000064.1, forward strand.
CATGTCCAGGACGCAGCCCTCGGTGGAGATACCGACGCCGTTCACCATCTCGAATTCCGCCTGCCGGTAGGGCGGGGCGACCTTATTCTTCACAACTTTTACGCGGATGCGCGCGCCGGTGACAACATCGCCCTGCTTTATGGTCTCTATCTTGCGGATATCCAGCCGGACAGAGGAATAAAACTTGAGCGCCAGGCCGCCCGGCGTAGTTTCGGGACTGCCGAACATGACGCCTATCTTATGCCTGAGCTGGTTGATGAAGATGACTGTGGTCTTGGTGGTGGCCATGATGGAAGTGAGCTTGCGCAGAGCCTGGCTCATCAGCCTGGCCTGCAGACCCATGTGCTGGTCGCCCATCTCGCCTTCTATCTCGGCACGGGGGACCAGGGCGGCCACGGAATCTATAACAATGAGATCCACGGCGCCGGAACGGACCAGTTTCTCGGTTATCTCAAGAGCCTGCTCGCCTGAGTCGGGCTGGGAGATGAGGAGATTATCGATGTTCACGCCAAGGCGCTTTGCGTACATCGGATCAAGCGCGTGCTCGGCGTCTATAAAAGCGGCCATGCCGCCGCGCTTCTGCACCTCGGCCAGGATATGCAGCGTCAAAGTGGTCTTGCCGCCGGCTTCAGGCCCGTAAACCTCGATAACGCGTCCGCGGGGAAGGCCGCCTATGCCCAGAGCCAGGTCCAGCGACAGCGCGCCGGTGGGGAGCGCCTCTATCTTTATCCTGGATGATTTCTCACCGAGAAGCATGATGGCTTCTTTACCGAAACTTTTCTCTATCTGCGAAAGCGCCATTTCGAGCGCCTTGTCTTTTTCTTCTTTACCCATATTAATATCCTCCGACCGATTTTTAAATGCGCCAAATTTACGGCCTGGCTGCCGGTGCTACGCTAATAGTATACAAACGCACCCCGACAGCGTACTGTCGCCTTGTTTTCAGCTTTTTGAAAATTTTGGCCCTGAAAAACCGGGCTTTTTTCATTTTCCCCGTAAGGAAATTACTTTATATTATATCAAAAGCCCCCAATAAAAAGCGGCCCGACTTCGGGCCGCCTATACGCCGCGCCGGAGCGTGCGTCAGCGTCTTCTTTTTTTACGGGGAGATACGCGCCACTGGCCCTTAACCTTAGCCTGCTGCTGAATTGTCTGCTGCTGGCCGGACTGGCCCGGCACGGCAGGCGCCGCCAGGGACAGGTCGATCTTTCCTTCCACGGTATCCACGGCTTCGATCTTCACTTTAACCTTCGCGCCGGGCTTAAGATTGGTCACGCGGAGCATTCCCTCGGCGCCGGTATCGCCCAGCATGACAAAAGTGCCGCTCTCTATGACCGAAGTTACAGTCCCGTCCATTATAGTTCCAAGCTGCCCCTTAAGAAGTTCCGCGCGCAATATATCCACGGACTTGTGTTCGGCCTCAGCCGCCGCGCGTTCCCGCTCAGAACAGTGCGCGCCGGCCGCCGTCAGCGGCAGGGCTCCGTGGTTCTCTTTTTTCCCGGCAAGCAGCGCCGCGACGGCGCGGTGGGCCATCAGGTCAGGGTATCTCCGTATGGGCGATGTGAAATGGGCGTACGCCCTGGCGGCGATTCCGAAATGCCCGGCCGATTCCGGCGAGTAAACCGCCTGCCTCATGCTGCGCACGATAAGCGAATTTATTATATCGGCCAGCGGATGTGCCTGAGCGCGCGCCAGAACGTCCTGCAGGCCTTTATGCGGGTCGACGCCCAGCAGCCCTCCGGCCGACAGGCCGAGTTCGCCCAGCGTTTTAGCTAAAGCTTTCAATTTCAGCGGGTCAGGAACATCGTGGCGGCGGTGCAGAAAAGGCATCTTCGCGGCCATCAGCTCGGTGGCTATCGCCTCGTTCGCGAGAAGCATGAATTCCTCTATAAGGCGGTGGCTTTTCAGCCTCGGGCGCAGAGTCACGCGCAGCGGCTTGCCGCCGGCGTCGGTGACCACTTTATATTCGGGCAGGTCAAAATCCAGCGCGCCCCGGTCCACCCTGCGCTTGTACAGGACGGCGGCCAGCTCGCCCATGCGCGCGACAGCCTCGGCAACGGCCTTCGGCACGGCGGCAACTTTCCCGCCTTCCAGCAGCGTCTGCACTTCCTCATAGGTAAATCGGCGGCAGGAACGGATGACGGTGGCGGCCATGCGCCGCCGGGTCACCCTGCCGGTTGAGTTTATATCCATGAACACAGAAAGCGTAAGGCGTTCCTGCTCCGGCACCAGGCTGCACAGGTTGTTTGAAAGCGAGGGAGGCAGCATCGGGACCACCCTGTCCGGCAGATAGACGCTGGTACCGCGCGAGTAAGCCTCTTTATCCAGGGGAGAACCTGTTTTTACATAATGCCCGACATCGGCTATATGGACCCCCAGACGCGCCAGCCCTCCGGGACAAGGCTCGATGGAAACCGCGTCGTCGAAATCTTTGGCGTCGGCCCCGTCTATGGTGACAACAGGCAGGTGGAACAATTCCTCGCGCCCTTTCCAATCCGAAGGGGAAAGTTTGGCCGGCAGGGCGGCGCTTTGTTCCAGCGCGTCCTTCGGGAAAGTTTCGATGATGCCGCGCGCCCTTAACAAAGAGGTGATGCGCGCGCGCGTGTCGTCCGGCCCGCCAAGCACCTCAATAACGGAGCCGGCGGCGCCGAGGCTCTCAGTGGGCCAGCGGGTGATCTCCAGCACGGCGAAAGAGCCTTCCCTGGGCGTTACCTTGGGGGCGAAGCTGATGACCTGCGCCGGCGGCGCGTCGCCCTTCTCGGGGCAAACGGCCCATCCGCGCGGCATGTGCTTCAGGATACCTACCATTGAGGTGCGGGCGCGCTTAAGCACGCGCACTATCTCGCCGCAAAAGCGGCCGTTGGGCTCGCGGCGTACGCGCGCCTGTACCCGGTCCCCGTCCATGGCGAGGTCAAGTCCGCGCCCGCGCAGAAAAACGTCGGAACCGCCTTCGGTCTCCGCCAGCAAAAAGGCGAAACGGCCGTGATGCTGTATAACGCCGTCCAAAAGCGCTTCCTGATGACCCGCGGCCGGGCGCTGAGACCGCTTCTTCCAATGTTGTTTCATAATTTATTCCCGGATAACATAATACTATAAATGGGGGACGTTTACGGGCGCGGACGGCATATTTTTATAAAATCCGGCAGCGGGAGCATCCGGGGGGCTTGCAATCCGCGGTTAATTTGGTAGTATCTTATTGTCCGCTGCGGTGTCAGGCGATGTGCGAACCTGGTTTAACTGACGGCCTTACAGACTGCGGTCTAATGACTTGCGCACGACAGACTGAACAACCTGAGCGGTGACAAAGGAGACTAAAATGGCAAATCCTAAGTTCATGAAACCTCTGCAGCCCGACGCAGAGCTTTCCGCGGTAGTGGGAAGCGCCCCCATTCCCAGAACGGAAGTGATAAAGAAGATGTGGGACTATATAAAGGCGAACGGCCTGCAGGACAAAGTAAACAAGAGAAACATCAACGCCGACGACAAGCTGCTGAAGCTTTTCGGCAAGCCGCAGGTAAATATGTTCGAACTGGCCGGTATTATTTCAAAGCACCTGAAATAAACCCGTTTAGAACGACATTAAGCAAAGGGCTTCCCGTTAGATACGGGAAGCCCTTTTTACCGCCCTTTGAATCAGGATCGCGGCAGTTATTATTTATTCAGCCTTTCGGATTTTGCCTCGTCCGCTATGGCTTTTTCCTTCTCGCCGGTCTTACGATAGGCGGCCGCGCGGTAATAATACCCGTCGCCGAATTTAGGATTGATCGCTATGGCCGCGGAATAATCCTCGATAGACTTGCCCATCTCACCCGTCTTACCATAGGCGATCCCGCGCGCTAAATATGTTTCGGTATCCTGCGGATCAATTGCGAGAGCTTTGGTATAGTCTTCTATCGCGATGTCATATTTACCCTTATTTGCATAGGCTACCCCGCGCGCGAAATAGGCCCAGGCATCCTTCGGGGTAATTGCTAACGCTCTGGTATAATCTTCAATTGCCTTGTCATACTCGCCTTTCTGCGCGTAAGCGGATCCACGGGTACAATATGCCGCGGCGCCCTTGGGCTCATTTGAGCATCCGTAAACAAGCACGCCTAAAACCGCCGCCAATATCACATTCCCCTTTTTAATCACACACCCTCCTTAACTTAAACCCCTCTTAATATTTCCCCAACTTCCCCCGTGCAATGCGCCGCAATAGCGGGTCAGGGTTTTCTGTTCCGGCCAATATCCGGATTTACGGCTGTCAATTAAGAATTATTCTATACTATTATGCACTCAAGCCTCAAGGGAGCGCGGCAATTATTTTAAACCAGCCTGACGCACTACATCAGATGATCCCTGGGGCTTTTGACCCATATCTTTGCCGCACTTTTGACAAAACTACGGGCCTTTAGGCCCATACGCGGCAGCCGTGTAAATTATAAAATATACCCTGGGTTAGCGCTGCCACTACACTTTACAACGGAGCCCTGAATGAAAACGTTATCGACAACAGCCGCGGCATTTTTACTTTTTTTATCCTTAAGCCTTTCCGCTATGGCGCAGACAAACAGCAATTGGGAGCATGTGCGCCTTAAATCACGCCAGGCAGCAGAGATCACGCTTGACTATAAAACCATACGCTACGGTTATTACGGTTCCGTCCTGGTCGACGTAACGGATCTCTGGATCCATGTGAACCGCGATGGTCTTGGCCCTCAGGACAAGGTCAGCGTCGTGCTGATGAACCATCCTTTTTATCAGCCGAATAACATTGAGACCTGTTCTTTTGTCCTGAAATACGCGGACGCCAATCATTTCATGCTGAATGTTTTAAATCCCTCCATGAATGTTTTTAACGCCCATCAGCAACTGGCCGTTGTTATCAACGGCGAATGGCAGAAAGTGGATTTCCAGTCGGACAACTCGAACTTCGACTTCAGCTTTGTCCCCTATATCCCAAGATAAATTCTAAACAGCCCGGTCCGCCTTGCCGCCGTTCAGCGCGGCGGATTTTCGGCCCAGCGGCGCACCCATTCGCGGGCGAGCCGGCCGGATTCGGTTAATTCATTCACTGCCCAGCCGCCATTGACGGCGGCGCCGGGGGGGATGATCGCGGCGGTCTCGGCCTTGGCGAAGACGCCCCAATTGCAATGACTCAGCTGCCATTCGCGCATGAAATCCATCCAGGCCTTTGTCGACGCGGCATCGACGCTGCCGGCCCCGGAAGCTTCGCAGGTGCCCCATTCGGTCACGAACAAGGGTAGTCCCATTCTCATGGCCTTAACGGCCTTGGCGCGCAGCGCCGCCTTGTGGGTACCGGCATAAAAATGCAGGGCATACGCGATATTATTACCCCTGACAGGGTCGGCGGCCGCGATATCAACATCCTGCGACCAGTTGGGCGTACCGACGATGATGAGGTTGTCGGGATCAATAGCGCGGATGGCAGCTACGACCTTTTCGGCGTAGGGCTTCACATCCCTGCCCCATGTCAGCCCGTTGATCGGCTCATTGAATATCTCGTATATAACGTGCGGCTGCCGGCCGTATCTGCGCGCCATCTCCGCGAAAAATGCCGCGGACAGCTCGGTGTGATTATTGGCATAGTGGTCGTGCCAGTCGATGATCACGTACATGTCGGCGGCGATAGCGGCGTCAATGACGGCGCACACCCGGGCTTTTTCCACCGCCGGGTTGGTGAGATAGCCCCCCTCTTTAACACCTAGCGCCGCCCGCACAATGCCGGCTTTCCAGTCCTGCTGCAGCCACTGCACGATACTGGCGTTATAGTACGGGGCCGCCTCCCACTGACTCCAGCCGAAACTCACTCCGGCAAGGCTCACAGTCCGCCCGTCCTCACCGACCAACTTACGGCCGTCGACGCGCAGCAAGCCGTGCGTGCTGACGGCCCCGGCGCACACAAGCGGGGCGGCGGAAAGCGCCCAGAAAAAGGCAAGGCCGGCCAGACAAAAGAACTTGCGGTAATTTTTACTCATCATAACGCCTCAGATGAATTAAGGACTCCGATATGAAAGTATACCCCCGGCCCCTGCCATTGTCAATGCCTCTCGGAAACGGATCTTGATCACCCAAAACCTGAGTAAATAAAGAACCGGCCTATTAAGCCGGTTTTTAGATCTGGAGCGGGCGACCGGGAGCGGCAGCGACCTTCCCCGTAAAGAATTATTCCCTTCGCCTATAATCGGGATAGGGGCGACGGTCAATAGGACCGCCGTGCCCCTCCCACACCACCGGACATGCGGGTCCG
>CAIPTO010000065.1 GCA_903867985.1 uncultured Elusimicrobia bacterium
ATCCGCGCGGACGCCGGCATTGCCGCCGCGGGCTTCAGTGATCCCTCACAACAGGTGGCGGCGCTTTCAGGCGGATGGCGCAAGCGCCTGGCGATACTCGCCCAGGTGGCGCGCGAGCCTGACCTTCTGCTGCTGGACGAACCCACCAACCACCTTGATATTGAGGGCGTCCTCTGGCTGGAGCGGTTCATCTCCGATTTAAAATTTTCATTTCTGGTAGTCACGCATGACCGCCGCTTCCTTGAACGCGTCACCAACCGCGTAATAGAGCTGAACAAGCGCTACCCCCAGGGACACTTCAGCAGCCCCGGCAACTACAGCCAATTTCTGGAAAACCGCGAAGCCTTCTTTGACGCCCAAGCCGCGCGGGAAGACTCGGTGCGCAATATTGTGCGGGGGGAAATTGCCTGGCTGCGCAAAGGCCCCCGTGCACGTGCCACCAAACAGAAGGCCCGCATAGACCGGGCCGGAGAACTTATTAACGAACTTTCAGGATTGGAGTACCATAACGCCCAGGGCCGGGCCGCAGACATTGATTTCACCGCAGGGGACCGACAGGCCAACCGTCTGATATACGCGGTGAACGCTGGAAAGAGCATGGGCGGACGCAAATTGTTCGGCCCTCTGGATCTTACCCTTAGCCCAGGCGATAAGCTGGGGCTGCTGGGCGGCAACGGGTCGGGCAAAAGCACCCTGCTTAAAATGCTGGCGGGGCAGTTGCCGCCAGACTCAGGAACCCTGAAACAGGCCGAAGGCCTGCGGGTTGTAACCTTCGATCAGCATCGCGCCCAGCTTGACCTGAATCTCACCCTTAAACAGGCGCTGGCAGGCAACGGGGAACACGTGGTCTATAAAGGCAGCGCCATACACGTGCGCGGCTGGGCCTCACGGTTTTTATTTCGTCAGGAGCAGCTGGACATGCCGCTGCATCTGCTCTCCGGCGGAGAGCAGGCCCGCGTGCTTATAGCCGGCTTTATGCTTAAACCCGCCGATGTACTTCTTTTGGACGAACCCACTAATGACCTGGACCTGGAATCTCTTGAGGTACTTGAATCAAGCATGCTGGAATTCCCCGGCGCTCTGGTCCTGGTCACCCATGACCGGTATCTGCTTGAACGGGTGAGTCTGCGGCTTCTGGCGCTGGATGGCCGCGGCAATGCTCATTATTTTGCCGAACTCCCCCAGTGGGAGAACTGGATGGCCCAACAGCGGGAGAATGCGCAGCCTTCGCCCGTTTCCGCACCCGCCGCCGGGGATACAATACAGCCGGTCTCTTCCGCCAAAGAAACAAGGGAACTTAAAAACTCTCTTAGGAAACTGGAAGCTGAAATACAAACCGCCGAGAACCAGGCGGGAAAAGCCCGCCAAGCCCTTGAGGATGCCTCCATATCCACAGACGCTGAAAAGCTTGCGGAGCGTCAGGAAAAACTGGATGCCGCCCTGCGTAAAGTGGAAATCCTTATCGCCAGTTGGTCCAAATTGCAAAAATAGCAGAACAGCGCGGCAGTAAGACAGTAATAATCAGCTGCACTGATTTAGGCGCATTTTTAAAAAACCGGGGGGATAATCCAGGCCCTTTTGTATTTTACTGCTCAAGACCGGTAAATTTGCTTTTTATTTATTGAGCGGTGAAAAAAGACATTCCATGCCGACATCTACTGCGTGCCGGGGCAACTAAATTTTCCAGATTCGAAGCCGCAAAAACTATGGTTAGGGCCTTAAACCTGCTCTTCATACCCATAATCGATCCCGACAATTAAGCTGGCCGTGCTTCCCGCAAAGTTAATGAAGGGCGGGAATATCCACAGCCCGCGGCCGTGTTGACTTAAACCGCAAGAATTCCTATAATAGTTTCAAGACAAAAATCTTAAAAAGAGAGACTAAAATAATGCCAACAACCAAACAAAAAACCAAAGAAATAGTGGAAAAATTCTCCGCTAACCCGGTCAATACCGGATCTTCGTCCGTGCAGGTCGCCCTGCTGACCGAAAGGATCCAGTATCTGGCCAAACACATCACTACCAACCCAAAAGACCACGCCACCAAGCGCGGCCTTTCCATTCTCGTCAACAAGAGAAAACACTTTCTCACTTACCTTGAAAGGGTCAACCGTGAAGAGTACAAAAAAGTAATCAAGCAATTAGGCTTAAGGAAATAATAACAATGACAGAACCCAAAATAGTCCGCCTTGAAGAAAAGGTCGGAGATAAGATAATTTC
>CAIPTO010000066.1 GCA_903867985.1 uncultured Elusimicrobia bacterium
ACTTCTATTAAAACTTTCCCCTCTGGCGCCGATAGTCCCACAAATATCGTCCCGGCACCGTCAAAAGCTTCTACGGAATTGTTGACCAAATTGGATAATATCCGCTGCAATTCTTTTGGCTCAACCAAGGCTTTTATTTCATTTGAGCCACCGCTAAATTCAATCTTTACCCCCGCCTTCTCTTTATACTGCAATCGTTTCTCAGCTATTACCTGCACCATCAGACCAATCAGCTGACAAATCTCCGGTTGTTTCACTCCGGTATGCGCCTCATTTGCGCCCCCTGACGGCATTACCGCGCCCGGCGCGCGGTAGCGTTGAAGCAGATCATCGGCTATGCCCTGCATGCGCCTCACAGAGCCGTCTACAAGCGCGCGCTGTTCCGCCGGCAATTCAAGCCCCTTTGCCGCAGCCCCCAGCGCCGCCAAAGGCGACCGGATATCATGCGCCACCTGCGCGGCCAAATCTGATGTGGCTTTTGAAACTGCTAACTCGCTCTCAAGGCGAGAAGCTTTTTGCAATACTTCGGCCAGGCCGCTTATTAACACGGCAAAAGGAGTATTACGCAGGCTTTCCGGCAGGGACTTGATACTGCGCTGTATGGAATCCCGTATCTCGGCATGCTGGCCGGCGTCCACCAAGGCGTTGGTCTCAGTGACGCAGCGCTCTATGCTGAAAATAGTTTTTATCGCCCCGACATTAGAAAGGATCAGCAAGCCCATGAAGAAAAAAACCACGGTTATAAATAGTATATAGTTTTGTTCTAATACCGCGGAATTCACTTCCACTAAATCTATGATGTATTCCAATCGGCCAAGCTCGGCGCCATTTGAGATAAACGGCGTGTTGCGCGTCAACTGCGCGTGCGGCCGGTCGTAAAGGTTTCCAACGATGGCTTCCTTAAATATCCATTTACTGCCGTCAAACTCAACCGGGTGAAAAGTGATACGTTTTATATTGTCGTTCTTGATGCGCCACATTATCCGCTGAGTTTCAAAAACATCACCCTCAAGAAAGGCTTTCTCAAAGTAAGCCGCGTTCTGCCTCATCCCCGTGACCAGCTTGTCATCCGCCACCCGTACAGCAGAAAACACTGAAAACACCTGCCAAAAAACCACAAACACCGCCACCGCCGCAGCGTAGTATTTCCAGTTATACATCAATATACGACTGAATAGTTTTACCATCTGAACTATAAATATACGCCACTGTGTGGTTTTCAAACTTTAGGCGTAAAGCAGGTTAGGCCGGCTTTTGACAACATTTTAAAAGATTTTGGATTGGCAGATACCATCTTGTCTGCCCGATAATGCAATCCGAAGTAAACCTGGGCACGGTTGACATATTTTCTAGCCTTTATTCCCTCAATACATTTCTGCGCGAACCGTGATCCATGTAAGCTTTGAGACACTTTATATATGGTCTTCAAATCTTTCGCGATAAAATCTGTCTTAAAACCCTTATACTTCTCCCGGAACGATTCCAGAAGCTCTTTATCTGTGATTTTCCGATAAACCTCGTTATGCACCACTGTCTTAACTCCCAGTTTTTTACGTGGTGCGGGAACGATAGACGGATATCCCAAAGCAAGCGAAACCACGGGAACAACCCCTTTAGGCAACCGGCACATTTTACGAATGGCCGGGATATTGTCGAATATGGGGCCGATGTACACAGACCCTAGTCCAAGGGCATCGGCGGCGGTACACATGTTCTGCGCACATATTATTGTATCCTGAAAAGCTATCCAGAAAGGTCGGAAAGCTTGATCTGCCGCAAACGGGGCCTCTTCCAATTTTGCCCAGCGCTTCAACCGGTGAAAATCTATGCAGAAAATAAGGTGTAGCGGGGCTTTTTTCATAAAACCTTGCCAGCATAGCTTTGCCAGCCTCGCTTTTGCAGCTTGTTTCTCAATTTTAATTATGGAATAAGGTTGCAGGTTACCCCCGGTTGGAGCATGTATACCAGCTTCAAGGATATTACGAACAATATCCGCAGGCACCCTCCTATTAGTAAACGCCCGGCAACTCGCACGTCCGAGAAGAAGCTGTAAAGTTTTATTCATATTTTATTTCCGAATTTGCACTAAAACACTTATGCAAAGAACCATAAACACCGCCGCAACGTAGTATCTCCAGTTATGCGCGATTATCCTACGAATAATTTTACCATCTAAAATCCGCCACCTCAGGATATTCGAGAAAGCCACGACCAATAGTTAAATTTTTAATTTCCCGTGGATAATAAAAACGCCGAGTATCCTGATAAAGTGGTAAAACCACATATTCCTCAGATAGTAATTGAGCGACTCGAGCGCCTAAAATGCTTTCATGTTCGGAATCATCTTCATTGAGCATTGTTTGGTAAAGATCCAACACATGAGATAATTTAAAATCAAGATACCCATCTTTTTTTACAATATAATCAAAAAAAGCAGAATACTCAGGCCTCACCGCATCCATTGCAACTACCGCCAAATTATATCCTCTGGGATAAGCAAATAATGCATTAAACAATGCGGCCTCAGAATAATCTTTAATTTTCACTTTTATGCCGGTTTTTACATGAAAATCAGCTAAAAAGGAGTTTAATTGTTTGGTGTTATTTGATCCAAGATTAATAAAAATAAAATCGGGCGATCCAGCCGGTAATGGATGTGGGCCAGTACAATTCTGAAGCACCTTACCCCCACGGGCGCCAGGGACACCAATAGGGAGAATGTTTTGAACATCTCCAAAATCCGTCCTGTTCGGGTAAAAAGCTTGACGAAATGAATTAACATCAATACAGTTGTATAAAATCTGTCTTATCTTTTTATCCGGGTAGTTAATAATTAAGACCACTGTCTTTAGGATAACGCTGTCAAAATGCGAATATTCTCGCTGGACCCATGACGGAATGGCGGAAACAGCAACTCTGTTAAAATCGACAATATCGCGATTTACAAGATTTTTGTCATTGGGGCCTGCGTAAGGATAGATAATAATTGAATTGTATCCCCTGCTGATCGGGCTTTTTCTACGAAGAACAATCCTGCGCTCCGAAATGCTTATGGGATAAAATGGCCCCAGACCAATTTCCGTCTTATCATCCTTTTTAATTGTCGGCGCATGCTCATATAACGTTAAATAATTTAAAAATTGTTTCCGGCTTTTTTTAAAATCAACCTTGAAACAATTCCCTATTCGACTCACTCTGCTGTTTGGATCAAAAGTGCTGGTGGCTTTATAAATGTAATCCTCAAAATAATTTGAAGTAAAAGCTCGACCTGGTTCAAACAAAAGTGTGGTGTTGGGGCAAAAAACATATTGACGAGAGTCCACGCTTCGATTCCAATTTTCCAAAAGTCTTGATGTGTAATTTTCCCCATCATCAATCCTAAATAGTGGCTCATGGGTTTGCTTCAAAATATAAAGTGTCGTGTTAATGCCAGCATCTGCTGTGGAAAGCCGCATCGGCATTCCGTCCAGTAAGACTTCCCACGCACTATTGACCGCATACACATCTCTTGACGGATTTAAAATCAGCGAAACAAGCAGAACCGCTGCTATTAAAAATTTCTTGTAATCTGTATGCATGTAGGCACGAATCCAATTTTTCTAAAAAACCAATTAGAACGGATATTAAATGAATGGACAACACCTATAATGTTTTCAGCTTGGGATCTTTGCAACCACTCCACTAATTTATAATGCACTATTTCCCTGTCTTTCAGGGGAAGTTCCTTATCAATCCATACCCAAGCTACTAAATCTGTCTTCCCGTCCAATGGCAGTATATTTAGCAGCCCTATATGCTTTGTGTTTTTAATAAAACAGACCGACTTTGAAAGCTGTAAATCATCTCTGATAAAATTTGCGGTGTCACTAAAATACTGATGATCCAAATATTCCGCCCATGGCGCAATAAAAAACATGGTTTGTGTTTTTATAAATAAAGATTTCAAATCGCGTGAATTCACAACAGGCTTCAACAACACCCCTCGGTTAATTGGTCCCAGCTGCGGCAATATTAATTTCCCCTTAGCGACTGAGTAGACCAGCCTAACAATATACTTGCAAGAAATATTTTTTTGTAATATCTCATGAATATCCCGAACATCCTTATCAAAGATAATCTCAAGTGTTTGTAGTTTGCTGGGCCATTTCACCTCGGCAATAAGTTTATCCGTTAATATTTTAGGCTCCTTAGCCCTATAAACTATCTTGTTTTTGCCTTTGCGCACAAAATCCAACGTTTTATACATATTTGCGATCTCCTTTTCTCACATGATTCACATTGCTGAAGATATATTCGCAAAGGGCACATTCCGCGGAATGTCGCGGTAAAAGATTTTTTTTTGAAACACCAAACCGCTTAAGTAATTCCCCGAAATTGGTGGATGTCATTATTTTATAAAAATTGCTTTTCACATGTTCCTCAACTGTTGCGTGAACACTTTGCGGATAAACATCATTAAATATTAAATTCGCACAACAAATGGAAAAGCCTCGGCCGCATAAATAAGACACTTGTTTGCGTCCAGGACAAAACTTTTTTAAAACATCCCCATCGAATACCATGTGGTTAAATGCAACGGAATTTTTATGTGCTTCTCCGATATCACATACGGACTGTATTCCGATTTTAAAATTGCCAATCTTTTTAAGTTTATTTATGAGCACGAGATCCAACGGCGATTGCATAACAAGGAGGACACTAAAACCAACACCCATTTCCATACAAGCCTTATACATGTTTTCTATATTTGTGTTAGGCAGAAACTCAGAATGAAATTTATCACATGACAACTGGATATGAGTCAAGAAATGTATGGAAGCCAAGGTTTCTTTCGCAGCCTTACACGTGGTCGCAAAACCACCATTAGTCGCAACTAAAACCTTAATTTTTTTAGGACTTGGATGAGCGGACACAATTTTATTTATATCCGGTATGTATAACGTGGGCTCACCACCAGTGAAGGAAAGCACTTTGGGAGCATATTGTTGAATTATTATCTGGAGATGGTGTATTTCTTTGCTTGTCAGATTTAACCTTTTCTTTTTCAGGTCAAACAAACAATGGCGACAAGCAAAATTGCAACGCGTGCCAACAACAATACAAAGCTCTGATAGGCTCCATCGGGCTGACATTTTAGCCAACCAATTATCCTCGCTTTGGATCCCCTTCAGTAGGGCGATATGTTTCCGCGAGAAGCACCATCTGTCCAGATGATTTCACAATCGGTAATATGCTATTTTTTTGAGCCATTGAGAGGCTAGAAACATATTTGTTTGCAACACCGGCTGAGAAAATTCCCACTGAAACCAGGAAAGTCGCTATAACCTTATCTTTGTTAGTCATTTTATTTCCCCTTAACTCTCTCAATTCTATCATTTTCAGACTGCTTTTTAAACGAACTTGCCAGCCATTTCCTTTCGCTGCTCTTTCGGCACAAACTCCCAAGATCGAACGAAGCAACCATTCTTATAGTTTATCCGAAACACGCTTGCGCTGTAAGGGCCTTTGGGCCTACCTGGGGCTGGGCCCGCCTTACTTCCGATTAGCGCGCGGCGGCCAGAAGCATGGGGGTGATCGTGGCTTGCGTGCCGGCAACACTGTGCGTGCCTGTTTTTGAAACGGCCGCCATTAAGATCATCGCCATCACCATGATTCCCACTGTTTTGATTATTATGCTTTTCATATCTTTATCTCCTTTTTCTTTTCCGCCTACGCCCCATACAGAGCAATTTTTATGCCAATAATGGGGAGCGAGGCATTTTGGAGGGGATTCATTGGGGAAATGATGGCGGGAATGATTACATGGGCAAACAAAAAGGATGTGAAACAGCTTAAAATATTTTCATTTGAGAATATTTATTCTCAAATGAAAATAAAAAAGCGGGTTTAAACCCATTTAGCCCCCGTGTTGCGCCTTTTGGCCAACCGCACCCATAAGGGAGGCGTTTGCCGGAGACTTTCAGCCATGGCTGGCCCTCCGCCGCCGGCAGCCTATTTCCCGTCCTTAAGACTGAGCGGATGGGAACGGGAAGGCGGCTGACCGAGCGGTCTTTGCTATGGCAAAGGCGGACGCCGTTCCCAGCGCGGCCAGCCCGGCAAGCAGAAGCAAACCCGCGGGCTGCAGCTGGTCCATGAAGACAGCGGCCACTAGCATCGCAAGAAGACTGAAGGTCTTGGATAAAACTCCGAGCAAGGTAAAGTTGCCGGCCAGGCGGTCAGCGCGCGACTGCAATTGGACCAGCGTTGTTCCCGAAACGGAGAACAGCCCCTCGCCGAAACCGGATAGCATTATCATGCCAATAGCGAGGACCAGACTCCGGTTAAGTGAAAAAAGCACTGTCATCAAGCCGAACAGGGCAAGCCCGACGCCGAATACCCGCTCGAGCCGTGATTGGACCGTAATTCTGCCGCAGACGATGGAGCCCAGCAGCACGCCGGCGCCCGCGAGCGCTACGAAGGTGCCATAACCGCGCGGGTCGACGTTAAGATATTTGGAGAAGAAAGAAATCTCCACGGAATAGATCGTCCCCAGCGAAAATCCGGCGGCCGCAAAGGCGAACAAGGTCCTTTTCAGATCCGGCGTGTTTACCAGAGCCCGGAATATGCTGACACCACCGGCGGCTCCTGACGACGCCTTAGCCGTCTCCACCGCGTCCGACAAGCGCACGGCGCCGACCAGACAGCCGAAAACAACGAAGGTCGCCGCGTCGATGTTAAAACACGCTGAGGGCCCAAACAACGAGATGAGTACCCCGCTCGCGAGCGGGACCACCACGTAAGACCCCGACTGTATCGACGCGAAATAGGAATTCACCCGGTTAAGCGACGCGTCGCCGCTGACCGAAGGCAGAAGGGCTTTGATAAGCGGAACTGAAAATAGGTTCAGCGTGGAAAGCGCCGCCGCGACACCGAGAAGCGCCCAGCGGTCGAAAAGGAGCCCCAGCATAAGCGCCAGCGCCGCCTGCGCGACGCTCAAGAGCATCAGTGTGCGTATCTTGTCAAAACGGTCGATATGGTTAGCTACCCAAGGGCCGAGCAGCACCCCGGGGACGGCCCGCATAGCCATCAGGAACGCCACGCTGGCAGCCCCGTACTCCCGGCTGAACACCGTCATCAAGGCGAGGATATTGAGCCAGTCGCCTACGGACGAAATGCCCACCGCCGACAGCAGGAACCAACTGTTTTTATTTAATCGCGGCGGCATGTTCGTCCTCCAGGGCAAGTTTTATCACATCACGCCTGGCAAGGCAGTAAGGGTCTCTCTTCCCGTCCAGTTTAAAATCCCGCAGCCGCCTGTTGAGACAACCGGCTCGACAAACCGCCAGCACATCGCAGGCTCGGCAATCGTCCGCTATATCGTTGTTCTCCGCTCTGACGGCGCTGAACCCCTCCGTGTCCATAAGCCGCTCAAAAGAAGCCTCGCGGATATTCCCAAGTTCCATGCGCTTTATCGGCGTGAGACATTCGCACGGATAGACCTCTCCCTCTACCCCTATAGACCAATTCTGACCGCACGCACCCATAAGTTCGCAGCCTATGGTCGCGCATCCTCCGGAGCGCAGGGCGGATATTTTTTTCATAACGTCGGTCAAGAACCTTATCCTGAGAGGGCCGTAACCGTCAGCCTGCCACCTTTTAAATATCCGCGTCATGAAGGCGCGATATGCCTCCGGCGACAGGGTCAGCGGATCGCCGTAATCGAAGCACGGGATCAGGTCGATGTCTTGGACGCCAAGGTCCCTGTAGAAATTATACAAGGCGTCTGCGTGGCCGGCGCTTTCGTTGGTAATGACGCCGATAAGATTTGTTCTTATCTTATGCGCCCGCAGCAGCCCGATGCCGCGCATTGTTTCCGCGAAAGTAGACATCCCTCCTTTATTTTTTCTATGGATGTCGTGGATCTCTTTGGGACCGTCCAGGCTCACCCCCACAAGAAAGCGGTTTTCGCGGAAGAATTCCGCCCACTCCTCGTTGAGGTATACGCCGTTGGTCTGCACGGAATTCACAAACTGCACGCCGCGCTCCGCGCCGATCCGCGCCTGCATCTCCATTATCCCTTTGAACTTGGAAATCCCCGCCAGCAAAGGCTCTCCGCCGTGCCAGATGAGATAAACGACGCTGCGGGCATTCCCCTTTGATTCCAGGAAATCGATATATTTCCCGACCGCGGCTGAGATCACTTCTTCGGACATGATACGGGCGGGGCGCTCCTTGTCGTTTTCGCGGTAACAATAGGTGCAGCCTTGATTGCAGTAATCCGCAAGTTTGAACACGAGACTGTTTATCCTTGGAACAGAGTAAGAGAAAAAGGGTTTTGACATAGTATCTCCGTAACCGGGCCGGGGGCCGTAAAGACCCCCAGCCCGCAGGATCAGGTTAAGCCAACTCCGGCGCGCGGTTGAAACCAGAAGTGAACTGTTCCTCCAATTCAGGCGCCCGGTTGAAGCCGGAGGTAAATCGATCTTCCAGCTCCGGAGCCCGGTTGAAGCCGGAAGTGAATCTCATTTCATCGGCGTTGTCTAATTGTATCTGTTTCGCGTTCATTTATGTTCTCCTTTTATTTTATTCCGCCTACACCCCATACAGAGCAATTTTTATACCAATAGCGGAAAGCGTGGCGTTTTTCAGGGGTTTCATTGGGGAAATGGGTGCGGCAGTGATTAAGGCGGGCAAACAACAGGATGTGAAACAACCCAAAACATTTTCATTTGAGAATATTTATTTTCAAATGAAAATAAAAAAGCGTAGGGCTTTTAGCCCGACAAAAACTTGCGTCCTTAACGTGTGTCTTATGCCCTGTGTCTTGCACCTTGCCTAAGCCCAGGCGGCTCTTTGCCGATTACTCTCAACCAAGGAAGATGCGCGAACTTTTCGGGACCGTGACCGGTGGATCCTCGGCATTTTGCAGGTGTTATATTGGGGAAGAAGTGGCTGGAAGTCAAATTACAGATTCAGGGAATTTTGGGGATCAAGGACATCAAGATGGCGAGGGGACTACTTGGTTGATTCCAGCCGCCTGAGGATGATCCCAAGGTTACGGCTAGCCGGCTCATAACCGGGGTTAAACTTAAGCGCACTGCGGTAATACGGGACCGCTTCACCCAGCCTGCCTTGCTGCACCAGGATGTTCGCAAGATTATTATAGGCCTCAACCAAGTCCGGCCGCGCCTGGAACGCCTGTTTATAATGCAGGATCGCCTCATCTAGTTTGCCTTGCGCGGCCAGGGCGTTCGCCATATTGTAATGAGCCTCGGCCAAACCCGGCCGTGTCTCGAGCGCCAGCTTATACTGCGCTACGGCCTCACTGTATCTGCCCTGCGCGCCCAGTACTGCCGCAAGATTGTTGCGCGCCTGAAAATACTCCGGCTGCGCCGAAAGCGCCAATCCATAATGTAGCACTGCCGAATCCAGCCGGCCCTGCCCGCTCAGGACCTGTGCCAGGTTATAATGCGCGTCGGCGTAATCCGGCTTAATTTTGAGCGCAAGGTTATACTCCCTGATTGCCTCTTCTTTTTTTCCTTGCGCGACCAGAGTGTTCGCAAAATTGTTATGGTCAATGGCCACATAGGGGATGACGGAGAGAGTGTGCCTCCACAGGCTTCCAGAATTACGCCAGACTTGCGCATATCGCCCGGCAATCCCCCCCAGCCCCGCCAGCAGAATCACTCCAATGAGAAGCGCTTCCTTCCGGATGTGGCCTCTTTCTTTGAGCCTCTCCGGCCCCTCCCCGGCAGGCAGTTCGGAGCCATATTTTAAATTCATCGCAATAACGACGGCATACAGCAGAAAGCCAAGCGCCAGCAAAAGTTCCGCCGGCTCCTGATCGTTTAAAATTACAAAATAATTTATTTGAACGGCGGGCAAACGAAAATACGCGTAGATCATGGCCACGGGCAGAAAAAAGAACATCAAATACCATCTGGGACTGAATAACAACAGCATGTTTTTCACGTCACGTCCCAACCTTTCGTCAGGCGCGATATACCTTACCGGTATCCACCCGAAAGAGAACAGCGTCCCGGCTAAGATATAACACAACTGAAACCCGCCTTGGACCGATTGCAAATTGTGAATGTTTATTTCTTCCTGCACATTACGCTGCCGAAGCCACTCGGGCGTGTTTACTGAAAACAGCCTTTGCCCCCAGGATATTTCCTCCATACTTATAAACATCAAAAGAGCCGCGAATACCAGCAGGCTGAACCCGTTCAGCAGGCGGCCCTGCTTAAGGCAACCCGATCCGGCAAAGAAGGCAACCAGCGACGCGATGAAGTATGCGGCAAACTGCGCATTTTCTACGAACGAATCCTCCTGTATAATGCTCATATATACAGCGTTCCATTCGATTTTCACCAGCAGAAACCCCATGATCAGCAAAATTGGGGAATAAAACGCCGCGAGCTTGATTCTTGGGTTTTCCCGATATAGCCAGACTATTGTTTTCTTGCAGATTCCAATCATTGTATTAGTCGGTTTTCTTTATAATAAAGACTTTTGCCTGTCCTGTTGACATTTTTGATTTAAGACGCGCCGCGGGCGTTTCACCATTAAGAGCCATGCGCGCTCTTTCTCCAAATTATAGTGTTTTTTTATTTAGAAAACATCTCCTTTAGTTCGTCGGGATCCTAAAACCATTGCCTTTAGTATAATTCTTGTTCATCAGTCCCATGGGAGCGTTCTGCTTTTTCATTTATTCCTTGAAATCGGGATAGGGGCGACGGTCAATAGGACCGCCGTGCCCCTCCCACACCACCGGACA
>CAIPTO010000067.1 GCA_903867985.1 uncultured Elusimicrobia bacterium
ACTTCTATTAAAACTTTCCCCTCTGGCGCCGATAGTCCCACAAATATCGTCCCGGCACCGTCAAAAGCTTCTACGGAATTGTTGACCAAATTGGATAATATCCGCTGCAATTCTTTTGGCTCAACCAAGGCTTTTATTTCAGCGGACGCGCCGTTAAACTCGATTATACCGGCTTTTTCCTTATGCTGCAGACGCTTCTCCGCCAGCACAGGCTCGATAATCTCGGCCAGCGCGTAAACCGCCATCTTAGACTTGGCGGGCACAGCAGAAGGAGCGCGATAGCGTTGAAGCAGGTCGTCAGCTATGTCCTGCATGCGGCCCACCGCCCCTTCTATCAGCCTGCGTTTCTCTTTGGGCATCTCCAGCCCCTTTGCGGCGGCGCCCAGCGCCGCCAACGGAGACCTGATATCATGCGCTACCTGCGCGGAGAGATTCCCTAAGACAGCTATTTTTTCTGCCTTTTTAAGAGCCTCTTGATGTTCAAGAAGCTTTAGTAAAGAAGTCTTCAGCACGTTTAGCAAAACCTTAACATCCCGGTTGGCATTTTCAGGGACCAACCGGGCATTGAACATTTCCAACGATATTGGCCACTCCGCCTGGATATTGCCGAGATTGGTAACGAACTGGTCCAATGGCTCAAGGAGAGCTTTAGCGCGAAAAAAGAGCACCCCTCCCCAAATAGACACGAAGGTCACAAAAAACGCAAAAGACATTAATATCTGACTTTTTAATAATTTGTAAACGGGAGATAAATAGTACGCACCCTCCACCTTACCCCATTTTTTACCAACCTCGTCAACGATCGGCGAGTCAATGAATAGTATCTCTTCGCCAAAAACGGTTTCGGAAGTCACCCGCAGCCGTTGTTTACCCAGAACGGGGAGAACAAGCTCCATATCCTTTTCCGTACGGACCTGGATGCTTTGGCCGCTATCATCCAGGATGGCCAAATACAACATGGCCTCCGGCCTGTATAACCCGCTACACAACCGCGACAGTTCGAAATAATTAGATGTCTGTATCCCGCTTAACGCGATGCTCGCCGTCTGCTCCCCGAATGCGGTCTTTTCCGCCATAAATTCGTGCCTGTAATTGTGTTTGAAATAGTAGATCTGGTAACCGATCAAGCCAAGCACGAGTACAATGCTCATCAAAACCAACGTAAAAAGAAGCCGTAAATTAGTTCGCATATCTTAAATATCCTGAAAAGAACTTTTTTTAAAAAGCATCAATACACCGGCCGCCGCTAGCAGTACTAAAGGGATCAACGGCAATAAACGGACCGCCACATTATCCGCGACCAGAACATACAAACCTCCCCCCGCAAACACCGCCGCCCTCATTATAAACTGGAAGAATCCGGTCATCGCACCTTTCTCGTCATCCCGAGCGACGGAGATGTATTTCACGAAGGTCCCCACTTCAAAAACGTTCATAAATGCAGCGGACACAAACAATCCGATTGAATAAAAATAAAAAGAATTAGACGAATAAGCACCCACAGCGGCAAAAAGTTCTCCCAGCGATAGGACCACGCACAAACGGAAGAACACGCTCTTGTTTGAAAGTGTTTTCGAGAGCGTCCTATTGGCAAAAATTCCGCCGACCACGCAACCGACTCCTATCATCCCTAGGCTTATGCCGAGACTATTCTTTATGGAGCCGAACAGCGCCTGAGGCCATAAAGACTGCAGGGGGTTAAACAGGCCATAGGCAAAATCCCTAGTCAGTTCCAGTAGAATTATGGTCTTGCAGTATTCATGCCGCCACACCATTTTAAAGCCGTCCCTGACAAGATGGAACCAGCGTAAATAATATTTGGGCGTCACCATCTCGGCGGCAAGCAGTCTGTATCCGCTGGGGGCCTTTTTTTCTATCGGAATACTGTTTATCAGGCAAGCGGAAAACACAAAAGTTCCAGCATCCATCATAAAGATGTATTGGGGCCTGAAATATGCGGCGGCAAATCCGCCTACGCCCAGTCCGAATATATACGACGTGTGAAAGATGATCTTCAGATTGGCGGTGGCTTTCACAAGCCTGCCCTCATCCCGTGTGAGGTCAGAGGCCAGCGGAGTAATGGATGTATCGTACAGGGTCCGGAATATCTGCGAAAGAAAGGCGAACGCGAGCAACAACGTCGTCCTTTCCGGTGGGATAAAAAAAGCCATGAAGGCCAAAATGCCCGCCCTGGTACTATCCGCGTAAACAAGCAGCGATTTTCGGTCAAACCGGTCGGCCAGGCAGCCAAAGGGATTGGCGAACAGGATTCCGGGCAAGGTAATGAGCATGAAATAAAAACCGAGGTTCGATCCTTTGCCTGTCTGCCTGTAAAGCAAATATACAAGCGCAACGGAAGTCATACGACTCCCGATATTGGAAACTATCTCGCTTATATATATTCGCCGCAGCCAGCGCCCGGTGTTGTCCATGTCCATCAGTAATCCCAACTGCCATTCCGAACGCACAATCTGCGCTCGTCAAGAAAAACGGACTTGCCCGCCCCACCCGGCAGGAACGAGACGACTAAATCAACATGCTGCGCGGATTCATTCGCCGCCCCCGTTTTCACAAAGGCCCGATATTTCGCCTCTGCAGCTTTTGAGCCGGTATTCGCAATGAAAGCTCCCGGGAAGCATTTCCCCAGCGCGACGTGCATTGTTCCGGCGAGCTTTTCACAGAACAGCGGATGCATGAGCGGTCTTGTCAGATCGGGGTTTATTCCGAACGCGACCTCCCCCAGTCTTCTGGCCCCGGGATCTGTCTCCAGTATGCCCGCTAGTTTTTTTCTGCCCCGCTCCGCCTTAAAAGCAACTATTTTACCGGAAATGAATTTCAGATACGTTCCCTGTATACACTCGCCCTGTTTCGAAATAGGCATATCCAGAAAGATCTCCCCTTCTACGCTGGAAGCATCCGGACTGGTAAACACCTCTCCGCATGGGATATTTGCGCCGCTCATATCGTCAAGAATATGCCGCCCGGCTATATTCAGAACTAGTTCAAATGTTTTCCCGCCGTTCTTATCTGAGGTGATGATCCGCACCCGTTTAGTCTTTCCCAACAGTCCGGAAAGGCGCTTCGCCTTGATCTTCATTTTTCCAGGAGTGACGGTACTCGCTCTCACAAGCATTTTCTCATAGGCGCCGAATGGAACGCCCTCGGCGGAAGCGAAAGCTTTGGTGGGAAACATCGTGATCACCCACGGTTTCTTTAAACGCATCCCAATGAGCTCCTGCTCCAGCGACAAAATCTTCCTCACATTTTCTGGCCGCCCGCCCCGCGCCAGATCGGGATACTCCATCCCGTAAATTTCTATATATTTTGTGAAGTTCTGGTACCGTTCCTTCACCCAAGTGGGTAGTTCCTTTATCATCGAGGGGCGAGCATACTTCGCGGCGGTGGTCCCCCAAGCGCGCCCCCTCTCGTTGTCAGGAGGAAGAAGGTAGATATCCGCTGAGGCACCGGCCCTGATAATCTTCTCTTGAAGCTTTGAAATGAGCGGCCAAGCCACGGGTTCGCCCTTTATCATCACGGTTTCCCCCAGCTTCAAACCGCCAAGGGAGAAAGAGAGTAGTGTGTCCGCCCACCTGTCGAGCATTTTTGGATTTATCGTCATAGGTCAATCTATTTTGGGTCTGTTTTTCCCGGCCTCTGAATTTATACTTAAATAGTACAGCGACAGATCATAATAGGCAGTGATTGGATACCTTACCCCCTCTACCCATGCCTGGAAGAAACCGTCAAAGATATCCCCGGAATATAAAGGGATAACATAGGCGTCATCAACTATGGTTTTGTTGATTTCCTGAAAAAGACCGTTTCTCTTTAACGGATTAAGTTCCCCTTCACTTTTTTCGATAAGCTTGTCTAATTTCTCATCATTCCTCCGCAGGGCGGCATCAGGGGACTTCGAATGGAAATACCGCAGCAAAAAATATGTGTCAGGATAAACAGTGTCCAGACCAATTAGCTTCATATCCCAATCGGCAAGCTCATTTTGCATACCCGTACTGCGGCGGAATCGGCACTCCAGCCCCGTTTTCAGACATGACGATTTCATACCGGAAATTATCTCCTCGCTATACGGAAGATTCCCGGAATAGATCAAAGTGACCGGCGGAACTTTTTTTAAACTTTCATAACCGGCGGCCTTAATTAAGTCGGTGGCTTTGGCGGGAGAATAGCCCAACCCAGAAAAACCCGCATCATAAGCCGACCGGCCTTTGGGGATATACGACTTTGAACGGGAGAGATTCGGATATGCCACTTTCAGGTTTTTCAAGATCCTATCAAAATCAATGCTCATCACTATCGCCTGCCGAACCACTTTTTTAGCCAATACGGCGGATTTCGGGTTCGAGACAATAACAAAACTGATTATTCCATTCGAAAAGATGCGCTTGAACTTTTTTTTATTCGCGGAAGGTGGGAGACTGTATGGTGCAATATCATCCAATTTACCCTCCAGATAGGCTTTAGTCATCTCTCCCTGGTCAGGATAGATCTTATAGACTATGCTCCCAATACGACTTCTTCCACGGAAATAGTCCGGATTAGCCGTCAGGATCAAAGAATCTCTGGTGCGGGAATGCAGGAGGAATGGCCCCGTCCCGACAGGCGGCTCCCCGTACGCCAGGCCTATGAGAGAGCTTTTCTCTGTTATCGATCCCGCCGGAGAGGCGAGGATGGATAAAAAGTAAGGGTTACTGCTCTCCAGCTCTATGCGCACCGTGTCCGTAGACTTGCTAATTCCCGCGACACTGCTCGATATTCCTTTCCTGAACTTATCCGCACCGGAAATAAGAATAAAATCCCTGAAATACTTTGATTCGGTATCTTTGATCACCCTTTCCAGGGAAAAAACAACGTCATCCAGCGTCAGGGCCGCACCGTCTGAAAACCGCACTCCTTTCCGTATTTTAAATATATAAACTCTCCCATCCTTTGAAACGCTCCAGCTTTCCGCCAGCATCGGGCTCAGGCTGTATTCCTTGTCATAGGTTACCAATTGATCGTACATCTGCCGTATGACCTGGACTTCATGGCCGAAATCGGTCCGTACGGGGTCGAGCTGTTTAGGCACCGCCTTCAAAATCCTGCGGTAAACGGAAAGATCTTCTTTTTCATAAGCGCACACAGGGGCTGAGCAGCATACGACGGCGAATAGAAAAATAAAATTAAGCATTTTCGACACGCTTAAGACCTCCCATCGAGTTTAATTTCTCCAGTGCCCTGATAACATCCGCTTTAGCATCATGTTTTGTTGTCATTTCTAATATCTCACTAAGCTTCTTAGAAGTGTTCCCCTGCAGAGCTTTAAACACCACAAAACAGGGCCGTGATATCTTATAAGTCTCAATCGTAGTACCAGCATCCATCAGGCAAATAAATATTCGGGAATTACCGTCCTTTGAAGCGGCCTTTCCGCCCAAAGACAGGAATCCCCCGAGCGAAGACTTTGTTTTAAGAATTTCAATCCGCTTTGACAGCGAGTAGTGTGCCGTCAGCTCAAGCGGAGAAAATTTTAGAAGCGCGGGCCTTCTATCCGGATAAAGACTAACCAGCCTTTTTATACTTCTCTCGTATTTGTAAATTTCTCTAAAAAGCCCGTATTCCTTAGGCCCGGTTATCGCACTGATTTTCTCAAACAGTCCTTCATAACGAAGGCTCCGCTCTATCTGTTCGAATAATTGCGACGGAAGAACTCCTGCGTCAGAAAACAGATAATTGAACGAGCGATAATGGACCGCGCAGTATTCGTGCAATCGCTTGGTTACGGAAGGACGGAACCTCTCATTGGCCTTACATCCCGTAACAAACCAATGCGAGCCGAAGACCGGCTTGTGTTTTTCTATGAAGTCGATAAACCGGGAATCCAGCAGGCCTGGAACCCTGAAATCTCTTTTGGCACGCAGGAATTTAACTTTCTCATTGGCTATCTTTGTCCCCGGAAGAGGTGAAAGATGGTTCAAATTGACTCTTTCAGTCCCGTTGACCTTTAGAGCGAACGCGAGTTTAAGAGTATCATTTTTATCGCTATCGGTCTCTTCGGGAAAGCCCAGGATGAACGAGAACGTAGGCTTTATTTTGTTCGCCGTTAATTTCTTCAGAACCGCAATGGAAGAGGCGGCATCCACATTCTTTCCTATGGTCTTCTGTATTTCCTTGGAAGCGGTCTCCAAACCTATAAATATCCCCTTGCAACCGGAATCGGATAGTCTCGCGATGAGCTCGTCGTCATCCCCGATATGTTCAATCCTGCTGCTGCAGCTCCAAGAAACACCTAACCCTTTCATGGCTTTGCATAAGCTTAAAGAACTATCTCTGTCAAACAGCAAATTGTCATGAATAAGGGTATACCTTCCGATGTCATATTTTTTATTCAGATTGGAAACAACCTTGGCGATATCCGCCGCGGGGAACATTCTATATCGCCTGTGCCACATTAGCGACGTCGCACAATAAGAACAAGAATATGGGCACCCCGTCCCGGCGAGAACAGGCATGGCCAAATTGCTATTAATTTTAAGATATTTCGCGACGGGCAGCAGTTCGTATGACGGGATAATGTCCCCAAGCCCCAGAACAGACTCTGCCGTATTTGTGTGCAATATTTGCCCGCCCGCGCCGCGATATGCCAGGCCGGGAACCGCGCAGACCGCTCCTTTACCCGAAATAGCGTCGCACAACTTTAGTAAAGAGGAGGAACCTTCATATTTCACAACAAAATCTATAAAAGAGAACGCTTTTAATATGTTTTCAGAAATAAATGTCGCGTGCGGACCACCGATAACGACGTGCACCGAATAATTTTTTTTAACAAATTCCGCCAGTTTGACCGTGAAATGGAAATTATCGCAAAGCCCTGTTATTCCGACGATGTCAAACGGCCCAGAGTTGCGCCAAACATCCTTAATTATTTTTTTCTGAATCTCCAACAGATCTTGCGGCTTTCCGGCGCGGAGAAACCACTCCAGTGTCAGATCCAAAAGTCTAACATTATGCTCTTTCGAGAACTGCTTCAAAAAAGAACCCAAATATATTAAGGTAAGAGGGAAACCGAGTTCTGGCGGGTTTAAGGCTACGATCGGATTGACGAGAAGTATCCTCATGAGTTTATATTACGACACAAAGAACCACTTCCCGTAGTCAGGAGTGCGGGGGGAAAAAGCAGCCTCTCGGGACAGCGCCCACTGGATTTTAAAAATCCTGCTGGTACGTGCTATTTTCCAAGTCTCTTTTTTCAGTTATGTCAATTTGTTCCATATTAACCCCTTTTAAGGAAGTATAGCTGAAAACATCATCTTCTGCAAACTCGCCAACCAGTTCTCCTCACTGCGCACTCTGGTCCATATTCCTCGGATCGAACGAAGCAACCATTCTTATAGTTTATCCGAAACACGCTTGCGCTGTAAGGGCCTTTGGGCCTACCTGGGGCTGGGCCCGCCTTACTTCCGATTAGCGCGCGGCGGCCAGTAGCATGGGGGTGATCGTGGCTTG
>CAIPTO010000068.1 GCA_903867985.1 uncultured Elusimicrobia bacterium
CGGGTTCACGAAAACTATTTTCTTTGCGGGTTGCATCGTCTTATTTTATATTTATAAACGCGCCTTATCAATCTCCGCGCGGCTGCCGGTTCCGTCCAGGGTCGGCAGCCTTGTTAAAACCTGGGGCAGATTCCGGCCGTGCTCCGGAATTTCGCATGTAAAAGACCCTTGACATTTCACCGGCTCCGGTGTAAACTTTACTTAAGATTCTAAGGCGGAGCATATCAAATTTATGAATAAAAAAATTGTTTTAACAGCTATTGTCGCATCAATAATATGCATTGTCACCCTTGGTCGGGCCCGAAATGCGGACCTTCCCCTTAACCCCGGCGACTTCAGGGACGCGGTGGCGTCTGACTCCGATGAAAGTCTTAAATCGGCAAATTTTGAGACCGGGATCCCGGCCATTGAACCTGCAGATCAAAACGTTTACGATCCTACCCCCTCTCCGGCGCTGAACTCCAATCAGGCCGAAATTCCGGCCGCCGCCAAGGCATCCGATAAAAACAAAGACAGTTTCGCAGTGCCTTACCGCGTAACTGGCACTGTTAAAAAGGAAGGCGAAGATTTTTCTTTCGTCGTTGCCGACGGCCGGACATTTAAACTCCTGCCCGCCAGCCTGGAAATACAGAAAAAAGCCGCGCAACTGGCCCGGACGGGAGCCTCTGTGACTCTGGACGGCTGGGCGCGGCGGCTGGATGATCTGTCGGCGATACGCGCGGACGCGTTCCTTGACCCAGCGTCAAATGTCACCCAGACCTGGAGGGACAAGACTCAGCGCGAACCTGATCTTGTGTCCGGCGGCGCCGGAGCGTTTACCGTAAACAATGTGCGCTGGGGTAAAAATGCCGGAGGAACCGCGTATGATTGGCGCACGACTGTCATCAATCCCGCGCTGGTTGAAAATGTTTACATCATACAAAAACCCTTTCCTCCTGAAATCATAGCTTCACACGCCGTCATGCTATTCACGTTCAAGGCCGGCGGTGTTACGGATTCCAACGGCAACACTTCGCGCGGCCTCCTGCTTTCAGTGGAGGCGATGCTCCGCAGCGACAAACCGGTGGATCTGATCAGCAGTCTTAAAAAGGAATTTCATATACTCTGGCTGCTGACCACGGAAGAAGATTACATAAATTTCACCTGCGGAGTGGAGGACAAAAAGCTCCTTCCGTACGAACTGCTGCTCAGCCCCGGCCAGAAACGCGCTA
Organism: uncultured Elusimicrobia bacterium; assembly: GCA_903867985.1. Lineage (GTDB taxonomy): Bacteria > Elusimicrobiota > Elusimicrobia > Elusimicrobiales > UBA9959 > YA12-FULL-51-18. Next base: position 1,212 of record CAIPTO010000068.1, read on the forward strand.
TGCTTGAAGACTCCATTACGCAGGCGGTTGTAAACCGCCGCGGAGAATACTACCACACTATCACAAACAACTGCATTATCACGCAGATCCAGTTATTGAACAAAGTGCTGCCCGAGGCGTCGCGGATACCCTTGTTTTATAACCCGGCCCTGTACAATCCGCAAGCCGCTATGCCCAACACGGCTTTCAGCGGATTGGTGAAGAAAGGGCTGGCCGCGCCGCATATACCCGAAATCACTCCGGCGAATTATAAGGACACCTCACTCTGGCCCAAATAAAGGACACTCCCGGCCGATAGCGGGCGGAAGGTCCGAGGTCCTTGAGATGCCAGATAATTTTTAGAGTTATTTCGGCAGGCGGGCGCGCCGCAGCAGAGTTTTCAAAACACCCATCGCGCCCTTCGTCAGACGAGCGTCCAGAAGAGACCTGCGTATCGCTGACTTGTAATCTTTCCCCCCGGGGTCGGCAAATTCCTTTTCATCCAGCAAAGCGCATATATCCAAGACCACACGCTCTATTTCCTGAACAGACGGCACCGCCGCCGGACGAGCCGCGCGGGGAGGGGCTACGGAAGAATGCCCAGCCAGCTCATAGCAAACCAGCGCCACCGCCTGCCCGAGATTTATAGAAGGCTGTTTTTCGCTGGTAGGGATATTAAGCGCCGCGTGGCAATGGGAAAGGTCTTCGTTCGTTAGGCCTGTCCTTTCTGAGCCGAAAAGCACGCCCACCTTGTGCTTCTTTCCAACCGGAAGCCTTTCCGACAGGAATTCAAGCGCCCCGCCAAGAAGTATCACATCCCTGTCTGGCGTGCGTCGCTGAAGTGCGGAAGTGCCCAGAAGAAGATCGCAATCTGCTGCAGCTTCGGCCAGAGTATCGCATATTTTTGCCGCTCTTATAATGTCAGCGGCGCCCACGGCGGCTCTGGCCCTTTCCATAAGCCATATCGGCTCCCCGCTTCCGGCTGTGGCGGCGGTTTGGGCGGTTTCCCTCCAGGTGGGGATATGGGGAGCGACCAGCGCAAGTTCGCTCAATCCGAAATTGGCCATGGCCCTGGCGGCGGCGCCGATATTATCCGGATTCCTGGGTCTCGCCAGGATTATTTTTATGGAAATATTTTCCATGAATTATTGATCAGTCCATTTCTGCGTATGGCGTATGGCCTGCGGCGTATGGCAACCGAATATACTCATCATGGATATTACTGAAGCGGCATCGCTCCCAGTATATTATGAAAGAAGGTCCAGACATTATAAAAAACTCTTCCTACATACCAGGTGAACATAGCTACGACAGCGGTATAGATCCACTTAGCGTTCCGGGAAAGTACCGGAGACCGCCAGACAAAATAGAGCGCGAAAGGTCCGGCGCCGAAGATAAGAATGAGTATCCCCAAATGTTTGTAGTACCAGTCCACGAACGAACCCTGCCCCTTACCGCATCTGCTGCAGTAATTATCCCGCGCTGATATGTGCGCTCCGCAGGACCAGCAGGCATAAGGTTTAGCCTCGTTGAAAGCATGATTGATCAATTCTGTATCCATATGTAATTCCTTCCGCCTTGTTTACGGACTGCACCTGTAGCACTGTCTTGCTGCCGCTCTGCCGCACAGGCAAAAAAGCTAAGCTCTTTTTGCTAAAACACTCTCGCTTTACGAAGTCCAAAAAAGGATATGGCCATGAAAACAAAAGCGGGGCCGAAGCCCGCAACCACCGGCGGCACCATTTCCGCCTCCCCAGCATATTGCCCCATCGTCATAAATACCCAGAAAAAAAAGCCGGTGGCCAGAGCGATACCGAAACTGAGCACGCGGTTCATCCGCACTATCAACACCAGTGTAAGCCCGGTGACCGCCAACACGATATTCGCCAGCGGCCCGGCCAGTTTTGAATAAAGCTGGACCTTTTCCGCCACAACCGGCGCTCCGATGGCTTCAAGCCGCCTTATCCGGTCGGTTAGATCAAGTATACTGACGCCGTCCGGAACCAGCCGTTCAAGTATCAGCGTCTCAGGCGGGTTGTGAAGAGGGCCGGAATAACTTGTAAAAGCTGAGGTCACC
>CAIPTO010000069.1 GCA_903867985.1 uncultured Elusimicrobia bacterium
ATCCATGGAGGAGGTTTATTCCCGCAAAAAAAACGGTGCAACAGCCAGTATTAAGCAGTCAGCCATCATGACATTTCTAAAAAACTTAAACCATGACATTTTAACTTGCTTGCAACAGGGCCCTTTGCTATAGCGCACATGCAATACTACCACCGCAGATCAACGCATTCGTATATATTACCGGAGGGTAAAACCTCCGGCCCTTCAGCGCCCCAAAAACCCCGCACATCCAGCATCTCTAAGGAACCACGCAACGGAAGCCGTAATTCAGACTCCGGCTGCCGGGGTTATCCCTGCTGCGGAGAGCCGCGCGCAGGTCGGCTGGGAAATTGCTCCATGACCCGCCCCGCAGGCCGCGCAGCAACCCGGAATCAGGGCCTTTCGGATTATTTTTAGGGCTTTTTTTATAATAACTTTCATCGTACCAGTCAGCCACCCATTCCCACACATTGCCGTGCATATCATATAACCCGTACTGGTTCGGTTTCTTCTGTCCCACGGGATGCGGCTGGTTGTTTGAATTTCCATCATACCAGGCGTACTTGTCGATCATGCGCTCGCTGACGCCAAAATTATATTTTGTATTCGTTCTTCCGCGGGCGGCTTTTTCCCACTCAGCTTCCGTAGGCAGGCGGCCTCCGGCCCATTTACAATAGGCGGCGGCGTCATACCAGTTCACATTCACAGCGGGCTGGCGGTCCGTATTCAGGCTCCCCCACTCACGCGCCGCCCGACCTGTAGTTTTGGCAAATTTTTCATACTGCCCCGCCGTCACCTCATACTTATCAATGTAGTAGGCGTCAATGCGGACCTTGTGCCGGGGATTCTCTCCTGATTCGCCCTCGCCGTCAGGCGCCCCCATTTGAAACTCGCCGGCAGGGATTAACGCCACCTTTTTTAATTCTTCCCTGCATCCGGCTAAACCAAACGCTACATCAGCTTGTCTGGCCGCGGTCTCCTCCGAGGGTTTAAGCCGTAAAACTTTGCCATATGCGACGGACGCGGCGACGCATTGGCCGGAATGTAAATATTTCTCCGCTTCCGTCAGCAGGCTCGCGCAAAGCGCGCTGTTTTTAATATCTATTTTTTTCTTTACGACAAGACCCAGCGCGCGGGACTGCCCGGCAGCTACGAGTGCGTTTTCATAATCCCCGGCATAACGCAGGGATTCAGCGCTGGCGTTAAGCCGCTTTACCTGTTCAAATTCCGGATTGTTTTTAAACGAGCCATACGCTTTTTCAAGCCAGACGGCTAATTGCGAGCTTTCCGTTATGGCCTTTTGAGCCCGTTCGGGCATTACCCTCCTATACCAGATCGCATAGCCTCCCCATCCGAGCGCGCCAAGCACCGCCAAACCCGCGGCGGCCAGCGCCAGATTTTTAGCCATACGCCCGGCCACAGGCGCGCCGCAAAGCCCGCAGAGTTTAGCGTCTGCTCCGTTTTCACTACCGCATTTTGCGCATTTCATATCGTGAACTCTATTATAAATTATTTGCGATTACCGCCAAAGCGATATTTAGGCAACCCATAAATCTTCCCTCAGTGTGTCAGGCAGCTTTGTTTTAAAAAGCAGCCTGACACCTTTTCCTTAAATATTGTAGAATTGTCTGTAAAGAATGCCGACTTAGCTCAGCGGTAGAGCAGCTGTTTTGTAACCGGTAGGCAGTATTACGATGGCGCTTGATGGGATCGGTTCCTCGTCGTAAATCCAAATCCCCACTTTGACAGAGTAAGACCCGGTATGACGGGCCGAGAGGCCCGTGTTGCACCAAAAATTGCACCACTTTTAAAACAAATTAAACACCTGGGAACTAACTTGAAAACGCTCCAGTTTTATGGGTGAACGTCAGGTAGACACCAAAATTTAAATGCAAAAGTGTCTGGGATTTGAGCATCAAAAGTTCTCGAAGCTTATTTATTTCACTAAAGCAAAAGCCCACGAAATAATCATGGGCTTATGGTTGTCCTAGGAATTATGACCCGACAGTTCTAACAGTCAGCGTTTCCCATTTACCTGCCGTTCAATTTCTGTAAGTACGGCCAGAATATCATCAAGCGCTGGCGGGGCGCTGAAGAACATCTCTCGCATCTTAGCGTAGTCGTCCTCCAAATCCTTTCTCCGAAATGGCGGTGGAACAAGCCTAAGGCTGCCTGGAACTGCTTCATCGTACTTTGCGGAAGCAGAGCGGAAGAAAATAGCCTTATGTTCCGCCACGCTTTTAAGTAGCGTCAAGTCACCGATAGCTTTCTTACCGATGCCTTTTTCGTAAAGTTTTACAACATCATAGTAATGCCTGGACTGACGGCGCGGGAAACCCTTTCCCGAAGGGAAGTGATGGCAGGCATGCAGTATAGTGGCCTTCTCCCAAAATGTGCGTTCAGGCGCCAGCACCTTCACTTTGCAAGAAGGGTCTTTGAAGGGCTTGGGGATGGCCTGGGCCGCGTATGGCATAACCGCCGCCTCCTCAGCAGGCCACTGCTCTCCACGCGCGCCAAGTTCCAGCCGAATTACAGGTTGCAGATATCTGGCCATAGCGCCTTCGCGCCCGCCAATTCCGGCCGGGTAATGGAATAGCAAGGTTTGCTCGTCCGGGTCCTCCCTATCAAGTTCGATATGCCATAACCCCTTTGACCGAGTCGAACCAAGTGCGGCGGCAAAGGCAGCGCTGAGTTGCGGCAGAAACCGGGTATGGATCATTTTCCTGCAAGCCGCTGACAACTCATCCAGCCGCTTCGCTTCCTGTTTCCTGCTTGGAGCCTTCGCAGGGTCGTTCTCCCCGCCGAATCCTAACGCGCTCCGGTCAAAGGAAAGATCCACATCCTCTGAAAATCGGTCAATAGCCTGGTAAACCTTAGACAGGCTTGTCCCCCCCTTGAAAATGAGGCCCGCCGGCGGGTTATTCAAGGTGAAGATACGCTTAAGCGCCCAGCAGACCCAAAAATCCTTTTCAACCAGGGCGGGCAGCATGTCTCCGCGCATGCTGGATGCCGTGCTAAACAGTTCGGAACGATCACTCTTGGAAAGCCGCGCAATATCATCCATGGCGAGCCTCTCCTGAACCTCCGGAGTTCTTGCAGACTTTGCGTGCCACCTCGGCGATCCAGCCGGTGACATATAGTAAGTCTTTGAGCAGCTTCCGCCGGTCTTTGGCGGCAAGCCTTTTACGCAGATGCGTAATAGTATCTTCGTTGATGGATTCTTTACCTATATGGCGGAGCGCCTGGAAGACCATGGCGCTTGTTGAACTGCCAAGGGGAAGGTCTCTGGGTGAGACATGTTTCATGGTGAACACGGTGTTACCTACACGAATACTTCTGGATTTTCCGTCAGTCAGGTAGACCGGCTTCGCGGGAACCTGAGTAGACAATCCTAGCCAGTTTGCGGCCACCGAGCCTGAAGGAACGACACGGCTTCCTGTTTTTCTTGCAATGGCATGGGCTACCGTATCCATATCCGGGGCGAGCTCAATTCCTAAAGTCGGATTCATCCGAGGGATATGATACAGCCCCTGGCCGAGCCGCCTAATAGTCTTATGCTCGGTCAACCGCGATAGGGCTTGATCAACCGCCGCACGGGAACCGAGGTCGAGGAAATCCTTGCTGGCGTGGATCATCCCTACACCCAGTTTTCGCATACGGGCCAAAACATTCTTCTGAATGGAGTTCATAATGTTTATTGTGTCAGAAAAGGATATACTATTTCTGACAATAAATCAAGGGCGTTTCTTCCGCAGAGATTCTCCACCCCTCGCGCAGGCCTACCATCGCCACATACTTGCAGCTGTCCTATCATCAACCCCAGACTACTTTATCTAATCTTATCCAGTCTTAGCCCTCTTCGTAAAACCCATTTTCATCCCCTCCCTCTCCAAAAAGGTTGACAGGCGGAAGTATCGTATGTATACTTATGTATACAAACGACTACTTAACATCTATATGCAAACAAAACACCTATTGGAAGATTATTTAGGGCAGAAGTCAAAAGTAACCATACTCCGCATCCTTTACCGCGGGACTGAACTCACGGGGAGGGAAATAGCCAGGAAGGCAGACTTAAGCCCCAGGGCCGCGCAACAGGCCCTGCAGGAACTCTATGCCACAGGCGTTGTCCACCGGAAGGCCGTGGGAGCGTCATATTTATTTTCACTCAATAGGTCGCGTTACATAGTTGAAAAGATATTGTCCCCGCTTTTTGAAAGCGAACAGAGCCTTGGCGCCGCGATGATCGAAGAGTTGCGCAAGGCGCTGCCTGCTAAAGGTATTATTTCTATAATCATGTTCGGCAGCGTGGCAAGAGGAGAAAGCAAACAAGGCAGCGATCTGGATATCATGATCGTGATTAAGAATTCCCTCGATGTCCGAAAGATCACCTCCGGCATACAGGACAAAGGCGGAAAGTTCCTGGCGAAATTCGGGATGATGCTTTCCCCCCATGTAATCCGTCACCACGATTTTATCTCCCGGTTTGATAAAAGAGATAAATTGATCCAAAATATAATCAGGGAAGGCAGCGTTATTTACGGCAAACATTTTGAGGAGGTGCTGGACCATGAGCCCAAAAAAACATCGCACTAGGCATGTAAGCGAAGCCGAGGCACAATCTTATCTAAAGAAAGCTGAAGAATTTTATCAGACCATGTTAGAGTCCTACAGGCAGCGCCGGTGGAACTCAGCGGGCCTGAATGGAGTCCACTGCGCCATATCCGCAACTGATGCGGCAATGGGGATCAAAGCTAAGTTGCGCTCCTCGGGAGAAAGCCATTACGAGGCGGTAGAATTGCTGAACCTTCATATAAAACACGAGAATGTCGGCACTCAATCAACACGGCTTACGCGCATCCTCGGGCAAAAGAGCATCGTGGAATACGATTCCAGGGAATTCACTGAACGAGAAGCCTCGGATATCACAAAAGACGTGGGCCGTTACCTGGACTGGGTGAAAACATTGTTTGAATAAAAAACGTTCTGCGGTCGCCGCTGGCGGCTACGCACTGTTCACTCTTTTTTTGACACCCCCCCCGCTAATGGGAGATTCGAAGGCAGTATATTTAATTCGGAATTATACATACTGTTCTCGGAATTCCCGGAGTTATAGAACCCGCCACTAAATAGATCCCCGGCTTTAAGCCAGGGAAGCAATCTGCCACCACAGACATTCTTACAGCGGCACGCCGGAGAGGATTTTCGCGCGCAGGTTCCAGGTGTTGCCGTGCTCAGCGTGCGCCACCCACGCGCGCACCGAAGCGTTCATTTCCTGAAAACCGACCGTTCCGCCGCGCCG